>NZ_JBAKHL010000052.1:0-46187 GCF_036902715.1 Micromonospora sp. CPCC 205546 | reverse complement strand
AACGCCTTCGCCATCACCTTCAGCGACCGCTTCCCAGCCGCTGAAACCTACTAACCAAGATCGCCGGAAACACCGTTAGCGAGACAGCCCCAAGCTAGAGGACCAATGGGCGACGATCGCTCTTGGTGTTGAGTCGGTAACGCTAGACCGCATTCCTATCATCTGGTAGTGGATCTGGTCAATGTCTTGACGAAGGGTGGTCAGGGAGCTAGTGGATCAACTCGGGCTGGCTCGTTGCGAGGTAGCCGAAGGCGACGAGGTAGCTAAGATCCATCAGTGGGCACCGCTGCGGTCGCTGCAGCGGTTCAGGCTGTCGGCCAACTAGCGCGAATGCTTATTGGACGTTCGCACCGCTCTAGGACGAGCCGCCCGCGCCAGCGAGGAACAGACCTATGTCGCAGGTCGCCCGCCGAGGTGGGTGGCGGACGCTCGAAGAGACCGACTCGCCGCAGCCCGGCCCATGTACTACCCCGGGCGACGGTCGACGACCTGAGCGGCACGCCAAGCTGCTCGGCGTCTCTCGCAGCACCCTGATAGGCGCGCAGGCAAATAATGCGAGTAGCAGAGAAGTGGACACCCGGCAGGCTTGCGATTGATGATGGCCGCGTGAACATTGTTACCATCGGCTCCGACAGCCCTCGGCAGCCGCCACCGAGGTGGCCGATCGTGGTCAAGGTTGTCGTGGTGTCGGCTGCTGTCCTCGCGGCGACCGTCGCCCTTCTCGGCGATCATGGGGTGCGGCGCGAAGCGCGCGTGAGCCCGAGCCCGGCGGTAACGCATGTGAGCCCGAGCCCGGCGGTGCCGGTGCACACCTCCACATCAGCAGGCCCGCCGTGCATGCCGGTCGGTTGGTCCCAGAGCCCCGCAGTGGTAGACCCGGCGGCCGGCCTGCTTATCACACGAGTCTCGGCCGGGCCTGGTTCAACCCTAGAGCGATGTGACCGTACGGCAGTAGAAGGCCCGTGGACTGTGGTTGTGCGTCGACCGGACGGCTCACTCGGGAGAAACGGGGCGGTGGTGACGTTCCCGGTTGAGGCGCCGAGAGTTGGCCACAGCGTCGGTGTGGGCGGGGTGATCGGCAGGGCGGAAGACGGAATGATCACGTGGCCGATTGCCGGGGCCTACGCGCGAATCCGGGGTGACCTGAGCGAAGCCGAGCTGATTGCGATCGCTGCCCGTACCACGATCGTGGCCGGCCGGCCGGTCGTGCGTCAACCGGCGGGGTATGCGGTGGTGTCTTCGGGGCCGTACCGGTCGCCGACCGACCATCAGATCCGCTACGGCAGCGCCAGGGTTGGAGAGCAGGAAGCGCTCGGCACCGGCATGACCTACACCGGAATGACCAGCGGCGGCGGGTTCGAAGACCAGCTCTACGCCGCGCGAACCGAGGACGCGGGGTCGGTTCGAGGTAGGCAGGCTGTCGTATCGCTCGGATTCCGAGGCAATGCCACCCTCGCGTGGGAGCCAGCACCGGGGATCGTGGCCTACGTCGGCTACAGCGGCCCACAGCCAGACGAGGAGGCGGTAGCAGCCCTTCGCCGGCTGGCCGAACAAACCCGCGCCCTCAAAAGTAGCGAGTGGCGGGCCACCAACCCGCAGATCATCGACCAGATTAACGAATTCGGCTGACCAAGCCTGCGGCGCCGGCCAGCGAACTGGTCAACCGAGGCGACCGGCCTCCGGCCGGCTGCCGCTCAGCGGGCTAGCTCAAGTCCGTCGGCTCCTTCCTGGCGTCCCTGGGCAGTACATCTAAGGTGTTACGGAGCCGCCGTTCGGCCGACACTCGGCGGGATCGAGGCGGCGGCATGATGACCGATGTCACCGACACGGGCCTCCTCATCTGAGCGGGGTGTTGGGCTGTGACTGGCGATGCCATGGAATCAGAGGGCATCGGCGTCGGGGAGTTGGGCGAGCACTTCTGGCGGGGCTGGTTCGACGGGCAGGGGTCGAGGTTCGGTGTGCTTGTCCGGGTTGCACCGGCTGAATGGCCCGTACTCGGCGGCGAGCGCGGCGAGGTGCGGGTCGAGGTGGTCGCGCCACCAGATGCTCATGCCGGTCTGTGGGTCGCTGACCCGCAGTGTTTCCCAGGCTCGCCACAGCGCGTACAGGCGGGAGATTGCCTCCGGGTGCGCCCACCAGCGGGGACACCAGTTCACCCCAGAGGTCGGCCCAGCGGCGAGGCGCCGCTCGACGACGTGGGCGAGGTAGTCCCCGACGAACGCCTCCACGTTGCGGTAGACCGGCTCCGCCTCGGTGGGCTCGGCGGCCGACGGCGCGATGCCGCTCGGGTCGGCGGCGAGTTGGCCGAGCAGGGCACTGAGGTCGGCGATCGGGTCGCCGGCCGCTCCGGGCTGGGGCAGGGTCATGGGGTCGGCTCCGGCGGGGCGTCGTCGGGGGTGAGGGTCCAGTCGGTGCGCTTGTGGGGATCCCAGCGGGCGATCGACGCGCGGATCGCCGCCGCGTAGGGGCCGGTCTGCCAGGGGGCGGTGCGGGCGAGCGCGGGCGGGGCGCCGGAGGCGTAGACGACCATTCGGCCGCGAGGCAGGGCGTGTAGGTCGGAGACGTCGAGGATGCGCTGGCGGCGGGTGGCGTGGGATACGGACCGCTGGCCCCACCCGGATCCGCTGCTGCTCGTCGAGCGGGTGGTGACGTCGTGCTCGCCGATGAGCTTGGACAGTTCTTCGAGCCAGTCGGGGTCGGCGACGCCGCCGCCGTAGGTGCGGACGTTCGCTGCGGACCAGAGTTTGCGCATGCCCTCGCGTCCCCATACGTCGACGCCCTGGGGGTAGGACTGCAGGATCGTGATGATGGGCAGGCCGTGGGAGCCGTAGTAGGAGTAGAGGTTGGGGAGCTGTCGGAGGCGGCAGATGTTGGCGGCTTCGTCGAGGATGCTCAGCAGCGGTGGGTCGAGGCGCCGGCCGGGGCAGGTGCGGGCGCGTAGCTCACCGGCGCGTAGGACGGCGTCGGTGAGGGCGGCGACCAGCGGGGCGGGGGAGCCGGGGCCTCCCTGGGACAGCAGGTACAGCACGTCGGTGCTGGCGGCGAAGGCGGCCGGGTCGAACTCGAGGATCCCGCCGCGGGTGGGTGGGGTGACCCAGGCGGTGACGGCGGGCTCGGTGAGGCACATGAGCATCTTCTGGGCGCCGGCGTAGATGCCGCCGCGGGTCTTGTCGGGCATGTTGACCACCCCGGCGACCGCGTCGGCGGGCAGGTCGAAGCCGTGCTCGCGCAGCAGCATCGCGGGTTCGTCGTCGCGAGGGCTGACGGCCCACCGGTACGCGGCGAGGATGTCCCTGCCGGCTACGGCGGCCGCGAGGAGCAGGTTCGCCACCAGCTCCTCGGAGCTCGGGTCGAAGAAGGCGTCGCGGCTGACGCCGGGCTCGCGTTCGGCGGAGGCGAAGTGCTCGGCCAGGCGGCGGGCGTCGGTGATGGTGGCCACGGCGCGCAGGGGGTTCCACCACATGCCCTGCTTGGGTCCGAGGATGTGCTGCGGGTCGAACGCCCACACGGTGCCGCGTGCGGCGCGGATGTCGCGGGTGGCGTCGACGATGTCGCCCTTGACGCTGGTGACCAGGGTCGGGCCGGGGGCGGCGACGACGGCGGGGATCGCCCGGCAGGTGGTCTTGCCGGTGCGGGGGCCCCAGATGTCGACGGCCATGTCCTCCCAGGACTGGCGCAGCGGCATCCCGCCGGCGACGGTGTGGGCGATCAGGACGCCGAGCTGGTCGGGGTCGGGCCGGTCGACGTCGGCGAGGCTGGGCCGCAGCCGCCGGCCGCTGTCGGCGACACCCTTCGGCCCGAGGTGCGCGAGGTCTCGGCGGCTGGCCATGCGGCGGGCGGCCGGGTCGACGCGGGTGCGGCGCCGGCGAGCCCACCGCCAGGCGGCGGCCCCACCGATGACCAGGAGCAGCAGGACGGTCACCTCGGCGACGGCGATGAGGGTGCAGGTGGTGGTCCAGGTGATGTCGCCACGTAGCACCGCGGCGGCGACCTGGATCGGCCCGCCGCCGGTGTATCCGGATGGGCGGGCCAGCACGACGGGCAGCCACGCGCCGCTGGCGAGGACCAGGACCCCGGCGGCGATGCCACCAGCGATCAGGCCGGCGTCGTCGTGGCCACCGCGCGGCCCGGCGGGCCGGCTCACGTCATCGTCCAGCGGAAGTCGGTGTTGCCGAGCCGCATCTCCGTCTCGGTGGGTTCCAGGTGCACCGGGATACCCGGCCGAGACCCGACCTTGATCAGGAAGTTCCCGCGACCGACGGTGCCGCTGCCCTCAGCCGCTGTCCAGGACGGCGGCGCCGACCAGGACAACACCTCGCGCCGCTCGGCCTGCGACAGCGGCCGGACCCGCGCGACCGCGTCGAGTTCCTGCTCCGAGCACGGGCCGATCATCAGCACCGCGGAGCGTTCGGCGAAGCCGCGGGCCTTGGCCCGGTCGTGGGCGGTGGGCAGCGCCTCCAGGTCGGCCAGGGAGTGGGTGATGAACGCGGTGCCGGTGCCCTTCTGTCTGTTCAACCGGGTGAGGCCGTCGGCGCGGTCGACCAGGCCGTGCCCGACGCGCAGCGCCCGCCACAACTCGTCGAGGACGGTGAAGAACGTTCTCGGCGGCGCCAGGCCGAGGTCGGCCATCAGGTGCGCGGCCTCCACCTGGGCGAAGCCGTAAGACCAGGTCGACAGCAGGGTCGCGGCGGTGCGCAGCTCGTCGGTGTCGTCGATGCTGGAGATGTCGACGCACACCGCAGGGGTGTCGAGGCGGATCGCCGTGGTGGTCTGCCCCTCGAAGGTGTCGCCGAGCGGTCCGTGCAGCAGCGCCAGCAGGGTGCGGTGCAGGCCGGCGACGTCCTCACGGAACCGGGGGACGTCCTCGTCTTCCTGCCATAGCGTGACCGCGCGCACCTCGGCCGGAGCGGCCCTTGAGGACCAACGGCAGTGGATCCGGCGCTAAGCCCTGGACCTGTTGATGGCGGTGGATGTGCCGTACGGTGATCGGTCGTGCCGACCAGATTCTTGACGGATGACCAGATCGCGCAGTTCGGCCGGTTCGCGGCTGTGCCTCCTGATCAGGAGGCGTTGGAGCGGTTCTTCTTCCTGGATGACGCTGACCGGGAGTTGGTGGCGACCCGGCGTGGTGATCACAACCGGCTCGGGTTCGCGTTGCAGTTGGTGACGGTCCGGTTCTTGGGGACGTTCCTGACGGATCCGCTGGATGTGCCGCTGGTGGTGCTGGATTACGTCGCGGCGCAGGTCGGTGTGGGTGATCCGTCGTGTGTGAAGCGGTACACGGAGCGGGAGAAGACCCGGCTGGAGCATCAGTGGGAGATCGCGCAGGTGTGCGGCTTCGTGTCGTTCGCGTCGGCACAGGACTCGCTGGTGGAGTGGCTGGACCGGCAGGCTTACACGACGGGTGACGGGCCGAAGGCGTTGTTCGTCGCGGCGGTGGGCTGGCTGCGGGAGCGGCGGGTGCTGCTGCCGGGAGTGACACCGTTGGTCGAGTTGGTGGCCGAGGTGCGGCAGGCGGCGGAGACGCGGCTGTTCGATCTGCTGGCGGGGGCGGTGGCAGCCGAGCAGGCGGGGCTGTTGGAGTCGGTGCTGCAGGTGCCGGAGGGTCAGCGGCGCTCGCAGTTGGATCTGTGGCGCCGTGGTGAGCGGTCCACGTCGGGTCGGGGCATGGTGGCGGCGTTGGCGCGGGTGGCGTCGATCGCTGGGTTGGAGATGCGCCGGGTGGACGTGGCGGGGGTGCCGACGCGGCGGGTGATCGAGTTGGCCCGGTACGGGATGGCGGCGAAGGCGCCGAAGCTGGCCCGGCATCCATACCGCAGGCGGTTGGCGACGTTGTTGGCGACGGTGCGGTGGTTGGAGGTGACGGCCACCGACGACGCGTTGGAGCTGTTCGACGTGTTCATGTCGAACGAGTTGATCGGGCGGGCGTCGAAGGCGTCGGACAAGGAGAAGCTGCGTCGGCAGCCGGGGTACGCGCGGCACGCCGCGGTGCTGCGTGCGGCGGTGGAGGTGCTGCTGGAGTCCGACGGGTGGGGTGAGGGCATCCCGGTCGAGGTGGTGTGGGACGCGATTGAGACGGCGGTTGGCTCGCGGGCCCGGCTGCGGGCGGCGGTCGACGGGGTGGCGGAGATGATCCCGCCGTCCGGCGCGGACCCGGACGGGCAGTGGCGCGCTGCCGTGGTCGAGCGGTTCAACACGGTGCGCCCGTTCCTGCGGCTGCTGAGCGAGGTGATCGAGTTCGGGGCAACCGCGGATGCGCGGCGGGTCTTGGATGCCATGCGGTCTCTGCCGCAGATCCTGGACACGAGGCCCAGTGAGCGGATCCCGAAGGGCTGGGCGGACGCCCGGAAGGTGGACGTCGATCTGGTGCCGGGCGGGTGGTGGCAGCGGCTGGTGTTTCCGAAGGGCCGCCCGGAGGGCACGGTGGACCGTAACGCGTACGTGTTTTGCGTGTTGGAGCTGTTCCACACCGGGCTCAAGCACCGTGACATCTTCGCGGTGGCGTCCGACCGGTGGTCTGATCCGCGGGCGCGGCTGCTGACCGGGCAGCGCTGGGCGGAGGTGAAGGACGCGGCGCTGGGGGCGTTGCAACTGCCGGAGGACCCGGACGAGTTGCTGGCGGGGCATGCCGCGGATCTCGACGGGGCGTGGCGGGCGGTCGGCGGTGGGATCGTGCCGGACGGTCCGGTCAGCATCGACGCCGAGGGTCGGCTGCACGTCGCGAAGGACGACGCCCGGGATTTCCCGCCGAGCTTGATCGACCTGCGCGACCGTACGGGGGCGATGCTGCCCGGGGTGGATCTGCCCGAGGTGATCCTGGAAGTGATGGCCGAGTACCCGGCCTTCGGTGAGGCGTTCACCGCGGTGTCCGGCGGCGGTACCCGGCTCAAGGACCTGCACGTGTCGATCGCGGCGATGCTGACCGCGCACGCGCTCAACGTCGGCCTGAAACCGGTGCTGGCGGACCTGCCGGCGTTGACCCGCGACCGGCTCGCTCACGTCGACCAGCACTACCTGCGGCCGGAGAACTACGCGGCGGCGAACGCGGTCCTGATCGAGGCGCAAGCCACGATCCCCCTCGCCCGGTTGTGGGGTGGTGGGCTGGTCGCTGCGGTGGACGGGATGCGGTTCGTGGTGCCGGTCCGGACCGCGGACGCTCGGGCGAACCCGAAGTACTTCGCCCGCAAGCGGGGCGTGACCTGGCTGAACATGGTCTCCGACCAAGCGATCGGGTTGGCCGGCAAGGTGCTGTCCGGCACCCCGCGCGACACCCTGAACGTCGTCGACCTGGTCTACAACCCCGACGGCGGCCCGCAGCCGGAGGTGCTGATCACCGACGCCGGGTCGTACTCCGACGTAGTTTTCGGGATCGTCACCTTGTTGGGGTTCGACTACCGGCCAGTGCTCGCGGACCTGCCAGATGCGAAGCTGTGGCGCGTCGACGCCCTCGCCGACTACGGCGTGCTGGACAAGACAGCGCGGGGCCGGGTCGACCTGGACAAGATCCGCCGGCACTGGCCGGACGTGCTGCGAGTGATCGCGTCGGTGCACACCCGGGAGATATCCGCGCACGACGTGATCAGGGTGTTGCAGCACGACGGCCGGCTCACGGACCTCGGGGAGGCAGTCGCGCACTACGGGCGGATCTTCAAGACGCTGCACGTGCTGACGTTCGCCGACGACCCTGACTACCGTCGGCACCTCAAGGGGATGCGCAACCTGCAGGAGGGCCGGCACAGCGTCGGCCGGCACGTCTTCCACGGCCGCAAGGGCGAGCTGCACCAGGCGTACCACGCCGGGATGGAGGACCAGCTCGGCGCACTCGGCCTGGTCCTGAACTGCATCACCCTGTGGAACACCCTCTACTTGAACCACGCCCTGGACGCGCTACGCAGCCAGGAGTACCCGGTGCTGGAGGCCGACGCCGTCCGCCTCTCGGCGTACCAGTACAAACACATCAACGTGCACGGCCACTACTCGTTCGCCCTGCCCGACCTGGACGGCGCCCGCCGGCCGCTGCGCGACCCCGACGCCTTCGAGGAGTAGCGCCTGACCGTCGCGCCGCGTTGACCGCGCCGCCGGCGCCGGCGCCGGCGAGCTACCTCGCCGGCGCCGGCGAGCTACGTAAGCGGGTCGGTATGGCCCTCGCCGAAGCCGAGATGGGCTGAAGACGCAGCCGACCCGGCCCCGGGGAGCGAGGAAGAACGGAACGAAGATCGGCGCTAAGGCGGAAGCGCCACCGCGAGGCCGCGCAGGGGTGAAACTCCGTGCAGATCGCCCGGTGGCGACCGATGGCGCTGGCGGAAGTTGCGGGATCTGATTTCGGTTGCGGCCTTGCATGCCTGGAACATGTAGGAGTGTCCGCTGATAGGTGCAATATTTCCCGCGATTTCATTGATCAATTGAGCAACGTCGCCGGCCTCGAATTCACTTGACGTGAATAGGCATTGACGCTGCGTTGCCGCCTGGGTAGCGTCGTCGGGGTCGGTTGACAATCACTGAAGTGAATGCCAAGACGAGGGAGAGTTGAGTGAGACGATCACTCTATTCTGTTGGTGCTGGTGTGGTGATGTCCCTGGCGTTGGCCGCTCCCGCCGCAGCGGCTCCGGTGCAGCCGTTCACCGAGACCACCGCCTGCGACAGCGGTCGTGTGTGCATGTGGGAGGACCCGTTCAAGGCTGGTAACCGGTACGTGCACTCCACGCAGACGACGTTCGAGATCCCCGGATGGGACGGCGACAACGAGATCAGTTCGGTCTGGAACCGCACTGGTCAGAAGCTGACGATTTTCGACAACGACGGTTACACCGGCACGCGAATCTGCCTGAACGCTGGCGAATATGTCGCGGAGTTGGGGCCGGAGCGCGCCTTCGACAATGAGGCGGAGAGTTACAAGCTCGCCAACAACTGTCTCTGATCGATCACAGCGACGCGCGGCGAGGGTGCTGGCCATAGATTCGTATGGCTGGCATCCTCGGCGTCGTGAGCAACTTCGGGGGTGGTCTTCAGGATGGGCATCGGTGTGGGTGCTGACGTCGTCTCGAGCGACGGCCTGACCTACACGGTCGGCCAGACGGTCGCCGTGCGCGAGGCCAGCGTATGTGTGGCAAGGGGCGAGGTCGTCGCGATCACGGGCCCGTCCGGCTCGGGCAAATCCACTCTGCTGTTCCTGCTCGCGGGAGTGTTGAGCCCGGACAAGGGGTCGGTGCATCTCAACGGCGTCGACCTCGGCGCGGTCAGTGACCGCGCACGAGCCGGTTTGCGGCTGCGCCAGTGCGGCTTCGTGATGCAGTTCGGGGACCTGATACCGGAGCTGACGCTGGCCGAGAATGTGGAGCTGCCGTTGCGCCTGACCGGCGTCTCCGCCCGCAAGGCCCGCGCGACCGCGGACGGACTGCTGGCTCGCCTCGGCCTCGACGGTGAGCGGAATCGCACGCCGTCGCGGGTATCCGGTGGGCAGGCCCAGCGGGCCGCCATCGCGCGGGCGCTCGTGCATCAGCCGAGTGTTGTCTTCGCTGACGAGCCGAGCGGCGCGCTGGACTCCCACTCAGCCGCGCAGTCGCTGTCAGCGCTGCTCGACCTGGCTCGCGCTGGCGGCAGCGCTCTCATCCTGGTCACCCACGCCGCCGAGGTCGCCGCCACGGCAGACCGGGTCCTGACGATGCGAGATGGCGTGCTGCAGGCATGAGCTACCTCCCGTTCGTGCGGTTGGGGTTGCGGCTGTGCCGCGGCGGCGGCCCCGCTGGATTGGTCCGTCTGGTGCTGCAGGCAGCAGCGGTCGCCTTCGGCGCGTTCGTGCTCCTGGCCACCCTCGCCGCTCCAGGTGTCGCCGAGCGGCAGGACGGCCGCATCGGTGATCGAGAGCCCGTCCTGGCGGCATCAGCCGGCACGGCGGGGTGTTTCAAGCTACGCACCGTCGAGGACAACGTCGGCTCCCGCCCGTTACGCCGTGTCGCCGTGTGGAACGCCACCGCGCAGTCGCCTCGGCCGCCCGGCGTACTGGCTTGGCCAGCGGCCGGTGAGATCGTGGTGTCACCCGCCCTGGCAGAGCTCATCGGCGATGACGCGCGCGCTGCCGCGAGGTTCCCGCAGCGTGTCGTCGGCGTCGTTGGCCCCGCGGGCTTGGTTGCGCCGGACGAGCTGTTGGCCTACGTCGGCGTGCCCGCTGCCGAAGCGGATCGGGCGGGCGGCGCGCAGTGCGTCGAACGGATCGGTACGCAGATCAGGCATCGGGGTGCTTCATGGACTGGGGCTGTCGAGGAGGTGCTGCGGCCGGCTGTGCTCGTGCCGGTCGGCATGGCCGTGTTCGTTCTCATTCCTCTGGGCATCTTCCTGGCGGCGTCGGCACGGTTGTCGGCGGCCACCCGGGAACGGCGGCTGGCCGCTCTTCGCCTACTCGGGGCCGACGCCCGCCAGACGCAGGTTGTCAACGCCGTCGAGACCGGGGCGGTGGCGGCCGTCGGCGCCGCGATCGGGACCGCCGGCTGGCTGGCCGCCCGCGGTGGAACCGAACAGTTGAATCTTGGTCACCTGCACTGGTTCGCCGAAGACCTCGCGCTGTCGCCGTTCACTGTCGCGATGACCACAGTGGGGCTGCCGCTGTATGCCGTCGCCGTGGCCACCGGCGCGTTCGCCCGCCTGCGCGGCAATCCCCTCCACGCCTTCCGCAACGCGGCCAGTCGACGGCCGGCGCTGCTGCGGATTGCACCTATCACCTGCGGAGTCGCCCTCCTGGCCGGCGCTGCGGCACTGCCCGCGACAAGGGCCTACTGGGCGCTGTTGGCCTTCGCCGCCGGCCTCGTTCTGACAGCCGTGGGACTGCCGCTGGTCACGCCGCTGCTAGTGCAGACCATGTGGCAGCGCCTCAACCGGCGTCCCGGTCTCCCGCCGGCGCTGCGTATCGCCGGGCGGCGCGCCCTGGCCTCAGACGGCGCTGCGGCCCGCCTCGTCGCGACGGTAGGTGTCACCCTCTTCGCTGCGGGAATCGGCCTCGGCGCTGCGGAGCACGTCCGTCTCGCGGAGTCGTTGGCCACACCGTCCGCGCCAGCCCAGCTCAAGCTCACTCTCGATGGCGCCGTGAACCCCACCGTGCTCGACGCTCTGCGCGCCACCCCGGGCATACGCGGAGCCTCCCAGTACGAATACGCCTCGGCGGAACTGGGCGCTGAGCAGCGGGCCGACGTCATGATCGCCTCCTGCGCCGACGTCCGCGGACTGTTCGACGGCGCGGAAGCATGCAGTCCTGAGCGCGTCTACCGGTTGCACATCAACTCGCCCGACTTCGCCGGCGAGCCGCAACTCCCGGCCGGCACCACTCTGCGCCTGACGCCGGCCGCAGAAACCGACTGTCCCGCGGCGCGGACCGTCGTGGCGCCCGCCGACAAGCTTGAGCTGACCCCGAAGCTGTACGCCGACCGGCCGTACCAACTGCTCATCACCACCGCTGCGAACTGCACCGCAGCGCAGACCACCACCGTTCTCCTGCGCAACGAACCACCCGTCCTGGAACGGGCCCGCCAGATCCTCGCCACACAAGCTCCCGCATCCAACGTTCAAGGCTTCCTCGGCACCACGCAGGGCCTCGGAGGTGCCACCGTCACCGTGATCATCGGCGCGCTGATGGCCATCACCCTCCTGCTGTGCCTCGCCGCACTCGTCGTCGTCGCCGTCGACCGGCTGATCGAACGCCGCCGGCTCACTGCGGCCCTACGGGTCGTTGGAGTGCCCCGCCGGACAGAAGCCGCAGCCGACATGGCAGAAGTGGCCCTTCCGCTGGTCATCTCGGCAGGATTGGCGATGGCGGCGACCGCGGGTGCCGTCCATGTCGCCATCGACATCACCGGGGTCACCACGCGCCGGTTCGGGGAGGTCCTGCTCATACAGGTTGGACTCACCGCAACCGCCGTCGTGCTGCTCACCGCGGTCGTCTACGTCGGCACCCTGCTCAGAACCAGCAGCGAAGACCTGAGGCGCGAGTAACAGCGGGAAGCTCTTGGGAGCTGTCTCGATCCGGCGTTCCAGCGGCAGCCCGAGCGGCTGATGATGATGGAGCCACCGCGTCCCGTAAACGCTCCTTTCCGGGACGACCCATCGAGATCAACTCTGCGAGGCGTTCGCCCAGGACGGCGAGTCCCGAAACCCGTCCCAGAACCGGCGTGTCCGAGCCGGGATTACGGGACGTTTCCGGGACGATCGGCGACATGACCGAAGCCCCCGCCCGCGCCGCCGCCGCGCCGCCACGCCCGCACAACCGGATCCGCGTCGGCTACGCCCGGGTCAGCACCCGCGAGCAAGACCACGACTCTCAACTCGACGACCTCAACGCCGCACACTGCCGCGAGATCATCATCGAGACCGCGAGCACCCGCGGCGACCGCCCCAAACTGCGCGCCGCCCTGGACGCCCTGCGCCCCGGCGACACCCTCGTCATCCACCGCCCCGACCGGGTCGCCCGCTCCATGAAGGAACTGCTCGTCTTCCTCGAAGACGAACTCCACGCCCGCGACATCACCCTGGAAATCCTCACCGGCATCTGCGCCGGCGTGCACCGCCCCGGCGGCGCCACCCTCGCCGACCGGCTCCTGTTCGCCGTCGCCGCCCTCGCCGCCGAGATGGAACGCGAACTCATCCGCGACCGCACCCTCGACGGACTACGCGCCGCAGCCGCCGCCGGCCGACACGGCGGACGCCCCACCACCGTCACCGATGACATTCTCGCCATCGCCCGCGCCCGCCAGGCCCGCGGCGAATCCGTCACCACCATCGCCAGACACCTCAGCGTCGGCCGCTCCACCCTCTACCGGGCACTACAACCCCCCGACCAGGCGATTACGGCTTAGCGCCGGATCCACTGCCATTGGTCCCCCAGGGCCGATCCGGCCCGCGTCCGCGTGGTCCAGCCCCGCGACGAGGTTGATCAGCGTCGACTTGCCAGACCCACTGGCACCGAAGACGCAGACGAACTCGCCCGCGCGCGCCCGCAGGTCCGCATCCCGCACGGCCCACACCATCTCCGAATGGGTGGCGAAGGATCGGCTGACACCCTCGACGGCGAGCAGGGTCTCAGCGGCACCGGCCGGTGAGGTCAGCACCCGCGGTCAGTCCGCCACGACGACAGCTCATCGCTGTTGAGGAAGTTGACGTTGGGGTCCTCGGCCAGCTTGCCCATGGTTCGGCAATTCCCTCCACCATCGTGGTCGTAGCACCAGGCGGCATTGGTGTTCGTCTTGTTCTCCCACGAGTCCATGTGATCGTTCGCCGAGGCGCTCACATTGACGAGGCCTCCGCCCGGATCACGGGAACCCAGTAATCCTACCCAGTTGTTTCCATCGTAGATGCAGACCCAGGTACCTCCGCACAATCCCGGGTTTCCGGCTGACGCGGCGGCCGGGAACGCCAGACCTCCAGCCGCGATCACCGCCCCCACCAGCAGCAGCTTCTTCACGCCCATGCACCCTCCCTCCTCGAGTCCGGCGGCCTCGGCGCGACCACCGGACACCAACTCGCATGCGCGGAACGTAGTTTGCTCATTGCAAGCGGTCAATGAACTTGCTGCCGCCCAGTCTCACGAAAGATGAACCTCCCGACATGACTCATATTCATTTGCCTCGCCGCACGAGAAAACAAACTCCAGCGCTGGGGCGGGCTGCCTCAAGTCGGGATCGTCATCCCGGCTGCCGGCTCGGCTGTCGCTCAACGGCGAGCCGGTGTTCGACCAGCGCTGGAGTTGCTTTGGTCCGGAAGCTACCGGGAGGCCCACCTGGGCCGACGGCTTCGTGCTGCCCTCGCTGATCCGCGACGAGCTGTACGCGCAGGCCCAGCGACTCGCCAAGACCACCGCGGTGCCACCGCCCCCTTTGCTGACCCTGCTACGCCCCGGCTCTGGAAGACCCTGCCGGCACTACAGCAGCGGCCCGCTCGATCGCCCGGTAAACCGTCGAGCGAGCCACGCCGAACAGTTCGGCCAACTCCGCGCTGGTGTGCTCGCCGGCCTTGTGCAGGGCCACCAGGTGCGCTTCCTGCTTGACGCTGAGTTTGGGCGCCTTGCCCCGCAGCCGGCCTTTGGCCTTGGCGATCTTCATGCCCTCGCGGGTTCGCATCCGGGTCAGGTCCGCCTCGAACTCGGCAATCATCGCCAGGGTGGTGAACAGCAATTTGCCCATCGCGTCGGTTGGGTCGTGGCTGGAGCCGCCGAGGTTGAGCTTCACCTCGCGAGCGGTCAGCTCCTTGGCGATGTCGTGCGCGTCGGAGACCGATCGGGCGAGCCGGTCCAGCTTCGTCACCACCAGCTGGTCGCCGGCCCGGCACGCCGCGAGGGCCTCGCGCAGTCCCGGCCGGGCTCGGTTGGTTCCGGTCAAGCCTTTGTCGACGTAGATCCGGTCGGCGCCGACGCCGAGCTCGGTTAGCGCCGCCAGTTGCGCACTCAGGTCCTGCTCGTCGGTGGACACCCGGGCGTAGCCGATCTTGAGGCCGATCATGAGGCGTCACTGTACCGCTTAGCCCCCGTTGACCGGGCACTTTACCGGGCGGGTCTTACGGGACTCGCCGACCAGGGCCGTAACGGCGGCGTCGAGTGGTCCGGCCGTTGCCCGATAGACGATCCCCTAACGGGACACCAGCTCAAGACCACCGACCGCCCGAGACCGCCCGTGAAGATCAACTAATTGGCCCCCGGTGTCGCCGTTCTTACCAACACCCCAACTCGCCGGGGGCCCGGTCGGGGAGTGACCCGGCTCCTCCCCGGGCCGGGCGGCCGATCTCGCCGGCAGCGGCCGTGGAGGCGGTCAGCCTCGGTGGCGTACCTCGGTGTCCCAGATCTCGGCCCACGGACGTCGCAGGCCGCGGCAGACCCAGATCGGGCCGCCGTTCTCGTCGTTGTCGACGGCGACGCGCTGGTCCACCCGCCCGGCGAGGGTGACCTCGGTGAACCAGCCCCGCAGCCGGTCCGGTCGCGCGAACCCGACCGCGATCACCACGTCCGCGTCCTGCGGCGGACGGCCGAAGTCCACCATGCTGTTGTGGCCCGAGTACGCGCGCGGGAGTCCACGCGCCGGACCGTACCGCGCCACGGCGCCGGCCTCGCCGTAGTTGCCGGCGAGGATCACGGCGCGCTGCCGCTGGTCGGCGGGCAGACCACGATGGACGGCGGCGAGCGAGTCCGCGAAGGCGGGCCAGCCGATGGTCTCGCCGGCGTCGTAGTTGGCGGCGACGACGAAGCCGGGAAGCCGGTCGGCCGGCAGGACGGGCAGCAGCAGCACCATGCTGCTGGCGGCGGTGAGCACGGCGCCGACCACCAGCAGGCCTCGGCGGGCGACGGCGCGACCTCGCGACGCCCAGCCTGAGGCGACGACGGCTCCGGCGGCGGTGAGCACCAGCAGCAGCGGGGCGTCGTAGTAGCCCTTGCCGCCGGCGAGCAGCACGATGCCGATGACCACCAGCCAGGCCCATGCGACGGACCGCCAGGCGCGCCAGGCCGGCCGCCGCAGCAGCGCCACCAACCCGGCGACCCAGATCGGGACCGTGAACGGGCTGATGATGACGAACTGGAGGACAAGCGCGTCGAGCCGGCCACTGTAGGAGCTGTCGCCGTCGGCGATCGCGGCGGCCACCGACAGCTGCGGGAAGTCGTGCGTTGCCTGCCAGATCAGGCTCGGCGCGGCGAGCAGCAGGAAGACGGCGGCGGCCACGAGCACCCACCGGTCGCGCAGCAGCCGCCTCGGCCCGGCGATGGTGATGCCGGCCAGCAGGCCCACGGCGAGCAGTGCCGGCAGCAGCTTGTTGAGCATCCCGACGCCGAGCGCGAGCCCGACGCCGAGCGCCCACCGGCTGTCGGCGGTGCGCAGCAGCCGCACCACGCAGAATGCGGCCGTCAGCCAGACCAGCAGGTCGACGGTGGTGGTGCTGAGCAGGTGCCCGCCGGCGAGCACGATGCCGGCGGTGGCCGCGAGGAAGGCGGCCCAGGTCTGCGCGCCGCGACCGGCGCCGAACTCGCGGGCGATCGCGGCGACCAGCAGAACCGCCACGCCGCCGACCACCGCCGACGGGGTGCGCAACGCCACCAGGCTGCCCGGGGCGACCGTGTCGGCCAGCCGGGCCAGCGCCGGCACCAGGGGGCCCTGGTCCACGTAGCCCCAGTCGAGGTGCTGGCCGCAGAGCAGGAAGTACAGCTCGTCGCGGTGATGACCGTAGCGGCCGGAGAGCAGGAGCAGCACCGCCGTCGTCGTCGCGGCGACCGCCCACGGGCTGGTGGCGCGGGGGCCGGCGGCAGTAGGCCGCTCATCCGTGGGCGTCGCACGCCGCCGCGCCGGCGCGGCGAGGTCGGCGACGGGTTCGGTCACCTCTCCATCATCGCCCGTGAAGGCCGGTCGTGGGTGACCAGGACGGTGGCGGTGCCGCGCTGCCGGGTGAGGTCGGCGACCAGCTCGACGATCACCGCACCGCGCTCGTGGTCCAGCGCGCTGCTGGCCGCGCTCGCCCCGCACGAGCGGCGGCAGCTGTCCGACCTGCTGCGCCGCGTGGTGCTGCGCGCCGAGGCGGCCGGCGAGCAGACCCACCGGGCTCGCGGCGGCGCGCCTTGCCGGGGCGGAAATGGGGGTGCGGCCCGCGTACGACGGCTGGCAGGGTGGCCACATGACAGCGCAGGCTCTGGCCGGGGCACTCGCCGACGACGTACGGCGGCAGGTCTTCGCGGCGATCGTGCTGGGCGATGCCGACGCCCCGGCGGTGGCCGACCGCACGGGCCTGCCGGCGCGGCAGGTGCTGACCGCGATCCGCCGGCTCGTCGACGCGGGCCTGGTGGCCGGCGGCGACGGTGACCTGCGGGTCGACGCCGAGCGGCTGCGGGAGGCGGCCCGGACGCCGGCGGCGCCCCGTCCGTCCGACGACCCCGTGGACCGGGTGCTGCGCATCTTCGTACGCGACGACAGGCTGACCGGCCTGCCGGCGCAGCGCGGCCGGCGGCGGGTGGTGCTGGCGCACGTGGCGAAGTCCTTCGAGCCGGGGGTGCGCTACCCGGAGCGGAAGGTGGACGAGGTGTTGCGGCGCTGGTGCGAGAACGGCGGCACCGACCACGCGGCACTGCGCCGGTACCTGATCGACGAGCAACTGCTGGCCCGTGAGCAGGGCGTCTACTGGCGCATCGGCGACTGACCGGCCGCGCCGGGCTCGCCCCCTGACGACCGGCGGATATCCCGTTGACCCGACGGCGAGGATCGACGGGTGAGCGCGGCGGCGATGGCCGACGATCCGAGCGACGACCTGGCCGCGCCCACCGGGATCCTGCGGGGCGGTCCTGCTCGCCGCCGTGGCGGAGCGGGCCGTGCCGCCGGGGTCGACCGGATCCGGCTGGACACCCGTGGTGACCTGGTCGAGGCCCGCGCCCTGTACGCCCGGCACGGCTACCGGGAGATCCCGGCGTACCACGACGGCCCCTACGCCGAGCACTGGTTCGAGAAGGTCCTGAGTTGACGACGAGGCCGCGACGCGCTAAATACAGAGGAGGAAGTTGAGTCGACTCGGCTCAACTCGAGGACCTTCGGCCAGGAGAACCGAGGAGGCAGGACCATGTTGATGCGTACCGACCCGTTCCGTGAGATCGACCGGATCACCGAGCAGTTCTTCGGCACCGCCGCGCGCCCCGCGGTCATGCCCCTGGACGCCTACCGCGACGGCGACTGGTTCTACGCGGCGTTCGACCTGCCCGGCGTCGACCCGGACAGCATCGACTGCACCGTCGAGCGCAACGTGCTGACCGTGCGCGCCGAGCGCCGCCGGCCGACCGGCGACACCGTCGAGCTCGTCGCCGCCGAACGCCCGATGGGCACCTTCACCCGGCGGCTGTTCCTCGGCGACACCCTCGACACCGACAAGCTCGAGGCCGGCTACGACAACGGCGTGCTGACCCTGCGGATCCCCGTCGCGGAGCGGGCCAAGCCCCGCCGGGTCACCGTCACGGCCACCGCCAACGGCAACGGCAACGGCAACGGCCGCAAGGAGATCAACGCCTGATCCGGGCGTACGAGGGGCGGGGCGACCGGTGCCGGTCGTCCCGCCCCTCGCGCTTTCCCGCCGGTCGCGCCCCAACGCCGGGGTGGCCCAGGCGGGCGTCACGCAACCGGCCGGCGGTCCGGCACGATCGCGTAGGGCGCGCCTCCCTCCGTTGCCGACCCGAAGCTGAGAACCTTTTTCACATGCTTTCCCCGAATGCTCCGGCGCGGCCGAGCCGGCCCACCCCGCTGGCCCTGCCCGGGGGACCCGTCGACTTCACCGAGGCGTGGCTGCGCAACCGGCGGCTGTCCGAGCACACCCGCGACGCGTACCGGCGCGACGTCGCCGGCTGGCTCGCCTGGTGCGCCGCCGGCGAACTGGACCCGCTGCAGGCGAACTTCCTGCACGTCAACGAGTACGCCCGGACGCTGGAGGCCACCCTCGGCGCGCGCACCGGCAAGCCGCTCACGCCGGCCACCGTCGCCCGTCGGCTCTCCGCCCTGTCCAGCTGGTACGACTTCCTGGTCAAGCTGCGCGCGGTGGAGTCCAACCCGGTCGCCGGCGCCGACCGTCCCCGCATCGACCGGGACCACTCGGCGACGGTGGGCCTCACCCCCGAGGAGGTCGACGCGCTGCTCGCGGCCGCCGAGGCCGACACCGGACCGACCGCCGCACGTAACCGGGCCGCGATCGCCCTGCTGGCCGACCTCGGGCTGCGCGTGGGGGAGCTGGTCTCGCTCGACCTGGCCGATCTCGGCGCCGAGCGGGGCCACCGCAGCGTGCGGTTCGTCGGCAAGGGCGGCAAGTCCCGCCGCCGCGCCCTGACCCCCGGCACCGCGTACGCGGTCGACGCCTACCTGGCCGAGCGGGCCGCCGCGCAGGGCGTGGCGGTGCACGAGCTGACCGGGCCGCTGCTGGTCACCGCCAGCGGGGCCCGCCTGGACCGGCACGCCATGTTCCGGCTGGTGCGGCGGCTGGCCCGCACGGCCGGCATCCCGGCCTGGGCACGGCTGTCGCCCCACTCGCTGCGGCACGCGTTCGCCACCACCGCCCGCGCCGAGGGCGTACCCCTTGAGGACGTGCAGGACGCCATGGGGCACGCCGATCCGCGCACCACCCGCCGCTACGACCGGGACCGGCACAACCTCGACCGCGACCCCGCGTACACCATCTGGGCGGCGCGGGCCCGCCGCCGCGGCTGAGGTGCCGCCGGGGGAGGGCGTCGGTGCCGCCTACGGGTCGGTGTGCACCAGCGCGCGGCTCAGCGCGCCGATGCTCGGCTGGGCCCCGGCGACGATCAGCACGTCGCCGTGGGCCAGCACGTGGCCCAGCCCCGGGGCGGTGATCGTCCGTCCCTCGCGGACGACGGCGATGACGCTCACCCCGTGGGTACGCGCGACGGCCTCGGCGATGCTGCGGCCGTCGTAGGGCGACGTGGCCGTGACCGGAAGTTCGGCGACGCTGATCGCCTCCCGGTGTCGTTCCAGGTGCGTGACGTGGTCGATGGTGGCGATGGGGTGCAGCAGTTCGGCCACCTCCTGCGCCTCCGCCGGGCTCAGGGTCACGGACCGTTCCACGGTGTCCGGGTCGCCGGGCGCGTAGACGACGACGTCGCGTCGGCCGCCGCGGTGGCAGACGACCCCGATCGCCTGCCCTTCCCCGGTGTGCAGGGTGTAGCCGACGCCGATGCCGGGCAGCGGCACTCGTTCTATCTGCATTCCTTGCCTCCTGTCGTGTTGCGAAGCGCGATGGCGGCTACGCGGCGAAGTAGCGCAGCCACACGTACACCCAGGCGATCAGGGTGGTCATGATCGTGGTGACGATGCCGTAGCGGGTGAACTGCCAGAAGCTGATGGGCTCCTTGGCGCGGGCGGCGATGCCCAGCACGACGATGTTGGCGCTGGCCGCCACGGCCGTGCCGTTTCCGCTCAGGTCGGCGCCCAGGGCGAAGGACCACCACAGCGCCTGGCCGGTGGCCGGGTCCGGGGCCCCCGCGACGAGGCCCTCGACGATCGGTGCCATGGTGGCCGTGTACGGGATGTTGTCGAAGAACGCGCCGAGCACCGCCGAGCCGAAGATCAGGCCCGTGGCCGCCGCGAGGTAGTCGTCGCCGACCGCGGCGCTGGCCCATTCGCCGATCCGGCTGACCACCCCGGTCTCGGTGAGGCCGGCCACCATCACGAACAGGCCGGTGAAGAACACCAGCGTCGGCCACTCCACCTCGCCCAGGTAGGCCGACTTGTCGGCCCGGGACACCAGGACCATCAGCCCGGCGCCGAGCAGCGCGACGACGGCCACGTCTATGTGGATCACCGTGTGCAGCGTGAAGGCGATGATCACCAGGCCGAGCACGACCAGGCAGCGGATCAGCATCCCCGCATCGGTGATGGCGGCGCGGGCGTCCATGTCGCGTACGGCCTCGAACCGCTCCGGACGGTGCACGAACGCGCGGCGGAACATGACCCGCGCCAGCACCAGGAACGCCAGGAACATCAGCACCGTGACCGGGGCCATGTGCCACAGGAAGTCGTTGAAACTCAGGCCGGCCCGGCTGCCGATGATGATGTTGGGAGGGTCGCCGATCAGGGTGGCCGCGCCGCCGATGTTGGCGGCGAGCACCTCGGCGATCAGGTACGGCGCGGCCGGGATGCCCAACCGGCGGCACACCGAGATGGTGATCGGGGCGACGAGCATGACCGTGGTGACGTTGTCCAGCACCGGTGAGGCGACACCGGTGATCGCGACCAGCAGCACCATCAGCCGGTACGGCCGGCCCTGCGAGCGCTGCGCGGCCCAGATCGCCATGGACTCGAACACGCCGGTCTGTTTGATCACCCCGACGATGACCATCATGCCCAGCAGCAGGAAGATGACGTCCCAGTCGATGCCGGCGTGGTGCGAGTAGAACACGTCCGATCCGGGCACCAGCCCGAGCGCGGCCATCAGGCCGGCGGCGCCCAGCACCACCGCGACCCGGTTGATCTTCTCGGTGGCGATGAAGATGAAGGCGACCGTGAAGATGACGATCGCGGCGAGGGGAGGCCACGCGCTCACCGGCGGCTGCCCGGCGGGCCGTGCCCCGCCCCGGCGGACCGGCGCGTTCGGGCGCCCCCGGCGACCTCCGGTGGCGTGGGTTCGCTCGCCAACGGATGACGGTTCACGGGGTCCTCCCGGGTTCGACGACGGTGCGCGCGGGCGACGGCCCGCGCGGGCGGAGCCGGGCACGGGGAACCGGAGTCCGCGGTGGCTCCGGTCCCGGACTCGCGTTCATGGTCATCGGTGCGGTGCGGGTCGACATCGGGGCTGACACCCATTTGCCGCCGGGCCCGCGACCCGGGGCGGCGGATAATGGGTGCGGGCACGCATTTACAGCACGCGCCCCGGCCGACAGGCTGACCATGATGAGGGTGATCACCGCCGCGGGGCGTACCGGCCCACGTCCCGGACCGCCGGCAACCGCCGGCGCCGGGCGGCGTCGGGAACGGCTCGGGAGGGGAGGCGCCGTCGTGTCGCTGTTCTGGCGGATCTTCATGCTCAACGCGGCCGTGCTCGTCGCCGCCACGTTGCTGCTGCTCGGTCCGGTCACGGTGTCCACCCCCGTGCTGCTGACCGAGGCCGTCGTGCTGACCGTGGGCCTGGCCGCGATGCTGGTGGCCAACGCCGCGCTGCTGCGCGTCGGCCTCGCGCCGCTGCACCGGCTGACGCGGGCCATGACCACCATCGACCTGCTCCAGCCCGAACCTCGCCCGGTGCCAGCCGGGCAGGCCGGCATCGCGGACCTGATCCGTGCCTTCAACGCCATGATCGACCGGCTGGAGGCGGAGCGGGCGACCAGCGCCGCCAGCGCCCTGTCCGCCCAGGAGGCCGAGCGCCGGCGGGTCGCCCAGGAACTGCACGACGAGGTCGGTCAGACGCTGACCGCCGTCCTGCTGGAGCTCAAGCAGGTCGCCCGGCACGCGCCCGAACCCGTACGCGCCCAGCTCGCCCAGGTGCAGGAGACGACCCGGGACAGCCTCGACGAGATCCGCCGCATCGCGCGTCGGCTGCGCCCCGGCGTGCTGGAGGAGCTCGGCCTGACCAGTGCCCTCAAGGCGCTCGTCACGGAGGTCACCGGGCACACGGACCTGTCCGTGCGCCAGCACCTCGACGCGGACCTGCCCACCCTCGACGGCGAGGCCGAACTGGTGATCTACCGGGTGGCGCAGGAGGCGCTCACCAACACCGTCCGGCACGCCCGGGCCAGCACCGTCGAGGTGTCCCTGGCCCGTCAGCCGGACCACGTGCAGCTGCGTATCCGCGACGACGGCCGGGGCATCGGCGACGCCGCCGAGGGGGCCGGCGTACGCGGCATGCGCGAGCGGGCGCTGCTCATCGGCGCCCAGCTCGGCGTGGCGCCCGGCCCCGGCGGCGGCACCGAGGTGCGGCTGCGGGTGCCGCTGGGCAACCTGGAGGCCCGGGCGTGACCACCCGCATCCTGCTCGCCGACGACCACGCCCTGGTGCGCCGTGGCGTACGCCTCATCCTCGACAGCGAACCGGACCTGAGCGTCGTCGCCGAGGCCGGCGACGGCGCGCAGGCCATCGCCCTGGCCCAGACCGAGCGCCCCGACCTGGCCATCCTCGACATCGCCATGCCCCGGCTGACCGGCCTGCAGGCCGCCCGGGAGCTGTCGCGGCAGCAGCCGGGCCTGCGCATCCTCATCCTGACCATGTACGACAACGAGCAGTACTTCTTCGAGGCGCTCAAGGTCGGCGCCAACGGCTACGTGCTCAAGTCCGTCGCCGACCGCGACCTGGTGGAGGCCTGCCGCGCCGCCGTGCGCGACGAGCCGTTCCTCTATCCCGGCGCCATCAACGCGCTCATCCGCACCTACCTGGAACGCAGCGCCCGGGGCGAGAGCCTGCCGGCCAGGGCCATCACCGAGCGGGAGGAGGAGATCCTCAAGCTCGTCGCCGAGGGCCACTCCTCCAAGGAGATCGCCCGCCTGCTGTTCATCAGCGTCAAGACCGTGGAGCGGCACCGGGCCAACCTGCTGCAGAAGCTCGGCCTCAGGGACCGGCTGGAACTGACCCGCTACGCCATCCGGGCCGGGCTCATCGAGCCGTGACCGCGCGCCGCCGGCGCCGACCGGGCGGGCACGGCGGTCGGGCGGCGGGGCCGACTTTCCTGCGCGCGGGCCCATCGGTTCTCTACGGTCGACGGGTGGGCGCTGAGCAGCCGTGGAGCCGGCCGGCCCGACGGGGCCGCCCGATGCGTACCGGGTTGGTGTTCGCGGGCGTGACCGTCCTGCTGTGCTGCGTCGGGGTGGCCGGACTGGGCGCCTGGAACGTGCAGGTGGTCACGCAGGCCAGCGGCCCGGTGCGGGAGACCGCCGACGGGTTCCTGCGGTCGGTGGCGGCCGGCGACACCGACGGCGCGTACGACCGGCTCTGCGCCGACGCGCGCAGCAGGTGGAGCCCGATCGGGTTCACCAGCTGGCTGCGCACCCCGCCGGTGGTCGACGGCTACGAGATCGTCGACGTGTCCGTGGCGACCCGGGGTGGCCGCCCGCGCGGCACGGTCACGGTGCGGCTGACCCGCGACAGCGGCCTCACCGAGCAACGCGAGCTGTCGGTGGTGCGCGAGGACGGGGACTGGCGGGTGTGCGGTGACCCGTACTGACCGCCGTACTGCCATGTCGCGCGGGAGAAGCCCGGGGCGCGCGTCAACGGCGGGGGCCGAGTTCGCCCGCGCGGTAGTGCCGGCGGCAGAGCACCTGGTAGCGCACCTCGGCGCTGTCGACGGTGTCGCCGATGACGACCTGCAGGCCCTCGCGGACCACCCGGCCGTCGACCACCCGGGCGTTGAGCAGCCCCTCGCGGCCGCACCAGCAGAGCACCTCGATCTGGATGCGGGCCACCTCGTCGGCCAGTTCGAACAGCCGCTGCGCGGCCGGGAACAGGCACGAGCGGAAGTCGGTGGCCAGCCCGAACGCGTACACGTCGACGTCGTAGCTGTCGACCAGCTCGGCCATCTGCTCGATGTGCTCCAGGTTGTAGAACGACGCCTCGTCGCAGATCAGGTAGTCGACCCGGACGCCCTCGTCCCAGGTGTCGCGTACCAGCGTGCGCAGGTCCAGCTCGTCGGTGACCTCGACGGCCTCGTGGGCCAGGCCGATGCGGGTGGTGACCTGCGGGCCGAGCGACCGGTCGATGCGGGTGGTGACGAGCCCGCGGCGGCCCTGCCGGGCGTGGTTGTGGTTCATCTGCAACGCCATCGTGGACTTGCCGCAGTCCATCGGCCCCCAGAAGAACTTCAACGCCGCCGCGTGCAGCGGGCGCCCGTTGACGCCCCGCGCCGCGGCGCACCCGGCGGCAGAGTCGTCGGGGCCCAGCGGCGGGCGCGCCAGACAGGTCGGGGCGGCGGCGTCGTCGGTCACGGTCGGGCAGCCTAGCCGATCGACGGTGCCCGATCCGGTCGGCGGACGGGCGCGCCTCAGAGCACCCGGGGCGGAGTGTTGCCGGCGGCGATGATCGCCCGGCGCATCGGCACCGCGAGCAGCAGCAGGAACCCGACGACGAAGAAGATCAGCAGGGAGACCAGGCCCACCCGGTAGGAGTTGGTGAGCTGGAACACGATGCCGAAGGCCAGCGGGCCGAGCCAGCTGGTGCCCTTGTCGCTGATCTCGTAGAAGCCGTAGTACTCGCCCTCCTTGCCGGCCGGGATGAGCTGGCTGAACAGCGAGCGGCTCAGGGCCTGGCTGCCTCCGAGCACCAGGCCGATGGCGGCGCCGAGGACCATGAACGGCACCGGCGCCTCGGCGGGCAGCCGGAACGCGCCGAGGATCACCCCGGTCCACAGCACCAGGCTGATCAGCACGGTCTTCCAGGCGCCGATGCGCTTGGCGAGGGCGCCGAGCAGCAGGGCGCCGCCGAAGGCGAGGAACTGCACCAGCAGGATCGTGACGATCAGGGTGCTCTGCCCGAGCTTCAGCTCCTCGGTGCCGTACTGGCTGGCCAGGGCGATGACGGTCTGGATGCCGTCGTTGTAGACCAGGAACGCGAGCAGGAAGAACAGTGTCAGCGGGTACGCCTTGATCTCGCGCAGCGTGCGGCCGAGCTGCCGGAACCCGTCGGTGACGGGGTTGCCGCCGGACAACGCGGCGGCGGTGGGGTGCTCGCGCAGCCAGTGCAGCGGGATCAGGGTGAACACCGCCCACCAGATGCCGGCGGACACGATCGACCAGCGGGCCAGGTCCAGGGTGCGCTGGTGGTTGCCCTCCTCGCCGAGCATGCTGACCGCGACGAGGTTGAGCGCCAGCAGCAGGCCGCCGCCCAGGTAGCCCAGCGCCCAGCCGCGGCTGGAGATGCCATCGCGGTCGTCGGGGCCGCCGAGTTGCGGCAGGAACGAGTTGTAGACCACGACACCGGCGCCGAAGGCGATGTTGGCGACCATGAACAGCGCCCCGCCGAGCAGGTACCGGTCGCCGGTGACGAAGAGCATCCCGACGGTCGCGCCGGCGCCGATGAAGGCGGCGACGGCGAGCAGCCGCTTCTTGTGTGCCGACCGGTCGGCGATCGCCCCGACGACCGGCAGCGCGAACACGGTGAGGAACACCGACAGCGACACCAGGTACGGGAAGTACGAGCCGGCGGCGACCTTGACGCCCAGCGGGTAGACGTAGCCGTCGCAGGTGTCGGCGCCGAGTTCGCAGCCGGCGGCGAGTTCGGTGACGGTGGTCAGGAACGGGCCGAGGAAGACGGTGATGACGGTGGTGGAGAAGGCGGACATCGCCCAGTCGTAGAAGTACCAGCCGCTGCGTTCGCGGCGGGTGCTCGCCGGGGCGGGGGTGTCGTCCGTCGCGGGGGTGACGGTCTCGGCCATCGGGGTCCTTCGAACGGTTCAGGCGGCCCAGTGGCCGCGGCTGCGGTAGACGTCGCGCAGCACGCCGACGTGATCGGTCATGATGCCATCCACTCCGAGGTCGAGTAACTCGTGCATCTCGGCAGGTTCGTCGATCGTCCAGACATGCACGTGCAGTCCGAGTCGGTGGGCGTGACGCAGGAACCGGCGGTCCACCACCCGCACACGGCCGTAGCGCACCGGCACCTGCGCGGCGACCACCGACGGGGGCAGCCGCAGCGCCCGCCCGGTCAGGGAGGCCATGCGCAGCCGCGCCACCGCGCGCATGCCGAGGCTGCTGGCGACGCGCCCCTGCGTGAGGGCGCGTAGCCGGGCCAGCCGGGCGTCGCTGAAGGAGGCCAGCAGCACCCGGTCGCCGGCGCGGGCGCGGGCGATGGTGGACACGGTCGGCTCGACGCCGCCGTCGGCCTTGACGTCGACGTTGAACCGCACCTGCGGCCAGGCGTCGAGGGTCTCGTCGAGGCGGGGGACCACGGCGGCGCCGCCGACGCGTACCGACGCCAGGTCGGCCCAGCGCAGGTCGGCGATGCGCCCCGGCTCGCCGGTGAGGCGGGCCAGCGTGGCGTCGTGGAAGACCACCGCGACGCCGTCGGCGGTGGCGTGCACGTCGGTCTCGACGTACCGGTAGCCGAGCCCGATCGCGCGTTCGAACGCCGCGGCGGTGTTCTCGTCGCCCTCGGCGGCGCCGCCGCGGTGCGCGAACGCCAGCGGTGCGGGCCCGTCGAGGTAGGCGTGGGTCACGCGGGGAGTATGCCGGGGCGCGGTGGCCGGCGTGTGACCGGCCGGCGGCGGGACCGGGTCAACTCCAGTCCGTCTGGTGACCGGGCCGGCGCAGCAGGGCGAGCAGCTCGCCGTCGGAGGGGTGGTGGGTGCGGGTGAGCGCAGCACGCAGGTCGTCGACGGTCACCGGATCCGGACCCTGAACGCTGACGCTGAGCACCTGGTCACGGGCGAAGAGGTACAGCGCGGTGGCGGGGTCGCTGTTGTCGGTGTCCCGGGTCACGACGAGGGTGAGACCGTCGCCGGCGTCGGTGCAGACGTGGATCGTCCGGACGCCGCAGTCGACCCCGTCGGCCAGCGACCCGTCGGGGGCCGGGTGGTGCTGCTGCCACACCACGGGCACCTCACGGCCGTCGCGGGTGCGCAGCCGGTAGGAGATGTCGAGACCGAGCCGGTCCAGCCAGCCGACGGTGCCGGATGGGGGCAGGTCGTCGGGGACCAGCAGCTTGTCGGCAGGCCAGGGGGAGGAGCGGGTCAGGTCGCTGAGATCCCGGCGGTCCTTCGCGTCGTGGTGCGCCGAGCGCAGGGCGGCGTACCCGCCTGCGCAGACGAGGACGAGCAGGACGCAGACGAGCAGCGGCACCCGGGGGCGGATCACCTCGCCATTGTGCCCGCGCCGGGGGTCAGGCTCTCCCACGGCGCTGGGAGCGACTGGTGTCGACCGGTCGACCCGGGTCGACGTGGCGAGGCCTGTCGGGCTCGTCGGGTCGCAACGGCACCAGGGCATCGGTGATGGCGTCGATGATCCGGTCGGTGGCGCGCAGGGCGGCGCCCGGGGCTGCCGGCGTCAGGTCGGCGAGGTCCACCGGGTCGCCGAAGTGCACCCGCACGACAGGCCGACGCACCAGGGAGCGGGCGACGCCCCTCAGCAGGCCCTTGGGCGCGCGGTAGGGCACCACCTCGTGGCAGCCCCACTGGGCGACCGGGATCACCGGGGCGCCGCAGGCCAGGGCGAGGCGGGCGGTGCCGGTCTTGCCGCGTTCGGGCCACATGCCGGGGTCCAGTCCGATGCGGCCCTCCGGGTAGACCAGGATCACGGAGCCGCCGGAGACCGCCACGGCGGCGTCGTCGAGGGCGCGGCCGACGGCGGCGGTGCCCCGGTCGACGCGCAGGTGCCCGGCGCGGCGCATCGCGGCGCCGACGACGGGGGCACGGAACAGCCCGCCGGTGGCCATGATCCGGGGGGAGACGCCCCGGGTGTGGCAGGCGGCGGCGAGCGCGACGGGGTCGAACGGGCTGATGTGGTTGGCGGCCAGGATCAGCGGCCCCCGGCGCAGCGCCTCGGGCACGTCGCCGCTGACCTCGAGGCGGGCCAGGAGCGCGACGACGAGGCGGGCGAACAGTTGCGCGGCACGCCAGATCAGCGGCGGCTGCCAGGTCGGGCGGGTGGTGTCCATCAGCGCGCAATGGTCGCACGCGGGGGCCCGCCCGCGCGGCGCGGGGCTCTGCCGCCGGGCCCTGCGGCGGGGGTGATCAGGGTCATTGGTCCCGGGCGGCTTCGGGTCCCTCGCCCCTGCCGGATCCTCTACGACGAGCAGTAGTATTTACTACGTCTCGTAGTATGCACAGCCCTGGGGGTTACTGGTGGACGCGTTGGACGTCGCCCGCTGGCAGTTCGGTGTCACCACCGTCTACCACTTTCTCTTCGTGCCGCTGACCATCGGCCTGTCCGTGCTGGTGGCGATCCTGCAGACCATGTGGCACCGCACCGGCGACGAGAAGTACCTCAAGCTCACCAAGTTCTACGGCAAGCTCTTCCTGATCAACTTCGCCATGGGCGTGGTGACCGGCATCGTGCAGGAATTCCAGTTCGGCATGAACTGGAGCGACTACTCCCGCTTCGTCGGCGACATCTTCGGCGCCCCCCTGGCCATCGAGGCGCTCGTCGCGTTCTTCCTGGAGTCGACCTTCATCGGCCTGTGGATCTTCGGCTGGGACCGACTGCCCAAGCGGCTGCACCTGGCCAGCATCTGGGCCGCCGCGATCGGCAGCAACCTCAGCGCGTACTTCATCCTCGCGGCGAACTCGTTCATGCAGAACCCCGTCGGCTACCGCATCAACCCCGACACCGGCCGCGCCGAACTCACCGACTTCGTGGCCGTGCTGACCAACAAGGTCGCCATGATCACCTTCCCGCACACCATCGCCGGCGCCTTCCTCGTGGCCGGCTCGCTGCTGGTCGCCGTCGCCATGTGGCACCTGGTACGCAACCGCGACTCCGCCGACACCCCCGCCTACCGCTTCGCCGCGAAGTTCGGCTCCTGGGTCACCCTGGTCTCCGCCGCCGCCGTCGCCATCACCGGCGACATCCAAGGCAAGATCATGACCCAGGTGCAGCCCATGAAGATGGCCGCCGCCGAGGGCCTCTACACCACCGAGAGCCCCGCCTCGTTCTCCGTACTGACCGTCGGCAGCCTCGACGGCAGCCGCGAGTTGTTCGCCCTCAAGATCCCGCACCTGCTGTCCTGGCTCGGCACCGGCGACCCGAACGGCACCGTGCACGGCATCAACGACCTGCAGGCCCAGTACGCCGCCCAGTACGGCGCCGGCAGCTACACCCCGATCATCCCCGTCACCTACTGGAGCTTCCGCTTCATGATCGGCTTCGGGATGGCCGCCGCCGCCATCGCCCTGCTGGTGCTCTGGAGCCAACGCAAGGGCCGCACCCCCACCAGCAAGTGGCTGCTGCGCGCCGGCCTGCTCATGCCCCTGCTGCCGCTGGCCGCGAACTCCTTCGGCTGGATCTTCACCGAGATGGGCCGCCAGCCGTGGATCGTCTTCGGCGAGATGCTCACCCGCGACGGCGTCTCCCGCAGCGTGTCGCTGACCGAGGTGCTCACCTCGTTCACCGCCTTCACCCTCATCTACGCCGCCCTCGCCGTCGTCGAGGTCAAGCTGCTGCTGCGCTACGCCAAGGCCGGCGTACCCGACCTCACCCCGAACCCCGACATCGACGACACCCACGACGACGCCGAGCGCCCGCTCGCGTTCGCCTACTGATCACCGGAGACACACCGTGGAACTCACCACCATCTGGTTCCTGCTCGTCGCGGTCCTGTTCACCGGCTACTTCATCCTCGAGGGATTCGACTTCGGCGTCGGCATGCTGCTGCCCGTACTCGGCCGCGACGACCGCGAACGCCGCGTCCTGATCAACACCATCGGCCCCGTCTGGGACGGCAACGAGGTCTGGCTCATCACCGCCGGCGGCGCCATGTTCGCCGCGTTCCCCGAGTGGTACGCCACCCTGTTCTCCGGCTTCTACCTGCCGCTACTGCTGATCCTGCTCGCCCTGATCATCCGCGGCGTCGCCTTCGAATACCGACACAAGCGCCCCGAGGCCTCCTGGAAACGCCGCTGGGACACCGCCATCTTCGTCGGCTCCGTCGTACCCGCCGTACTGTGGGGCGTCGCGTTCGCCAACATCCTGCGCGGCGTACCGCTCGACGCCGACCACGAGTACATCGGCGGCCTGCTCGACCTGCTCAACCCGTACGCCCTGCTCGGCGGCGCGACCACCGCGGCCCTGTTCCTCACCCACGGCGCCTTCTTCATCGCCCTCAAGACCGTCGGCGAGGTACGCGAACGCGCCGCCGCCCTCGCGGTACGCCTGGGCGTGGCCGCCGCCACCCTCGCGGTGGCGTTCCTGACCTGGACGCTGACCATCCGCTCCAGCACCGCCGCCGTCGTGCTCGCCGCCGGCGCGGCCCTCGCCCTGCTCGGCGGCCTGGCCGCCGCCCGGGTGCGCCGGGAGGGCTGGGCGTTCACCGGCACCGCCGCGGCGATCGCGCTGGCCGTGGCGACACTCTTCGCGGCGCTGTTTCCGAACGTGCTGCCCTCCACCGCCGACGTCGCCGGCACACTGACCGCCACCAACGCCGCCTCCACCCCCTACACCCTGAAGATCATGACCTGGGTGGCGGTGGTGTTCACCCCGATCGTGCTGGCCTACCAGGGCTGGACCTACTGGGTGTTCCGCAAGCGCATCGGGGTGGCCCACATCCCGCGGCACTGACCCACCCCCGCCGGGTGGCCGCGGCCCCCCTCCGCCGCCACCCGCACCGGCCACGGGGCCGACGCGACACACCCGCCGCGCCGGCCCCGTCGCCGCGTCAGTGCGCCTCGCGCAGCTCCGCCAGGCGCGCCTCGATCTCCGCCAGCTCCGCGCGCAGCTTCTCCGCCTGCTGCTCCGCCTCGGCCCGCTCGGCGGCCATGATCTGCTCCACCGCCTCCTGCACCCCCGGCACGTCGACCAGCGCCACCATCCGCAGCGCCTCCGCCGGCTTCACCACGTACGGCTTCGCCAGGGACTTGCTGCCCTGCTGCGCCGCCACCGTCCACTCACCGTCGGCGTACGCCAACGTCACCGTCAACCCCGCCGGACCCTTCGGCTTCACGGCCTTCACCGCCTTGCGCGCCGGCGCCGGCTTCGCCTCCACCGTCTCCACCTTCGGCTCCTCCCGCCGCTGCTGCGGCACCTGGTCCAGCACGAACTCCGGCTCCGCCGGCGCCGCCTCCACCTGCTCCTGCGGCTGCGGCTGCGGCTGCGGCTCCGGAGCCTTACGACCGGCACCGCGCGGCGCCACCGCCACGTCGGCGGGGGAGAAGGGCAACTCGTCACGCCCGAACCGGACCACCACGAACTCGTCGGAGACGGCCGGATCGGTCAGCTCCACCACCTGACCCACCTGCCCGGCGATCTGACCCGCCGAGGCGGTGAACACCACCTTCGGCTTGCGGCCCGCCGCCAGCGCCTCCCGGATGCTCTGCACCTCGTCAGTGGACAAACCCTGGCCAGCGGCACCCATCAGCAACCTCTTCCGTCGTACACCTGTTCAGATGCCTGCCTTGATACCAGCCCGCCCCGACAAGCGGAAGATCAACCCCCCAGGGCCCGCAACGCCGCGTCCGCGTGGTCGTTCATGTCCAGCTCACTGTGGATCACCTCGACCACCCGCCGATCGACGCCGATCACGAACGTCATCCGCCGCGTGCTCAACGCACCCAACGGCAACCGCCGCCGCACCCCGAACAGCCCCGCCACCACACCGTCGACATCCGACAGCAGCGGATAGTCGAACCCGTGCCGCCGGGAGAACTCCGCCTGCTTCGCCACCGGATCCCGGCTGACGCCCACCCGGGTCGCGCCCACCGCCGCGAACTCCGCCGCCAGGTCCCGGAAGTGGCAGCTCTGCGCCGTGCACCCCCGCGTCATCGCCGCCGGATAGAAGAACAACACCACCGGCCCCACGGCCAGGAACTCCGACAGCCGCCGCGGCGTACCCGTCTCGTCCGGCAACTCGAAGTCGTCCACCACGTCCCCGACACCCACACCCGCCACCGCGCACCTCCACGTCACCGTCCACCGACGCGCCCGAGCCTATGCGCCACCCCACGAACCCGCCCCGGTAGCGTCGGCGGCGCAGCCGGACGACAGGGGAGAGGCACAGTGAAACCGGTCACCGTCATCACCGGCGGCAGCCGCGGCATCGGCGCCGCCACCGCCCGCCGCCTCGCCCACGCCGGACACCACGTCGCCTTCAGCTACCGCCAGGACCGCACCGCCGCCACCGCCGTGCTCGCCGACATCGAAGCCACCGGCGTACGCGGCCTCGCCGTCCCCGCCGACACCCGAGACCCCGACCAGGTCACCGCCCTGTTCGACGCCGCCGCCGACCTCGGCCCGATCACCGGCCTGGTCAACAACGCCGGCGTCACCAGCCCCATCGGCGCCTTCGTCGACCTCGACCCCACCGACCTGCGCCACGTCGTCGACGTCAACCTCATCGGCTACGTCCTCTGCGCCCAGCAGGCCGCCCGCCGCATGCACCGCGGCGCCGCCATCGTCAACGTCTCCTCCGTCGCCGCCACCCTCGGCGGCCCCGGCGAATACGTCCACTACGCCGCCGTCAAGGCCGCCACCGACACCCTCACCACCGGCCTGGCCAAGGAACTCGCCCCCCGCGGCATCCGCGTCAACGCCGTCGCCCCCGGCATCATCCGCACCGACATCCACGCCCTCTCCGGCCAACCCGACCGACCCGAGCGGGCCGCCGCCCGCATCCCACTGGGCCGCCCCGGCGAACCCGACGAGGTCGCCGCCGCCATCGCCTGGCTACTCGGCCCCGACGCCACCTACACCACCGGCACCGTCCTGCGCGTCGCCGGCGGCCTCTGACCCCGCCCGCCGCGCCCCGAACCACCGCCGTGCATGCGACGATGCGCGCTGTGACCGGTGTCTTCGGCGACGTCGCCGACCTCTACGACGACGCACGTCCCGACTACCCGAGCGCCCTCGCCGACCTCATCCGCGACTACCACGGCGGCACCCCCGCCGCCGTCACCGAGATCGGCGCCGGCACCGGCAAGGGCACCGCCGTGCTGCTGCGCCTCGGCGCGCCCGTCACCTGCGTCGAACCCGACCCCCGCATGACCGCCCGACTCACCGCCACCTTCCCGCAGATCCACCCCGTCACCGACACCTTCGAGCAGTGGCAGCCACCCACCCGCGGCGTACCCCTGCTCGCCTGCGCGTTGGCCTGGCACTGGCTCGACCCGGCCACCCGCAACCCACGCGCCCACGACGCGCTCACCCCCGGCGGCACCCTCGCCGTGTTCGGCCACGAGTACGGCTACGCCGACCCCGAACACGCCCGCGCCGTCGACACCACGCTGCGCGGCGTCGACCCCACCGCCACCCGCCGCCGCACCGACTGGTTTCACCAGGACATCACCGACAGCGGCCTGTTCACCGACGTACGCGCCCACACCCTGCACCGCGACCTCACCCTCACCACCGACGGCTACCTGCGCCTGCTGCGGACCTTCGGCCCGTACCGGCAGCGCACCGCCGCGCAGCAGACCCGCGCGGCCACCGCGATGCGCGCCCTCGTGGACGGCTTCGGCGGCAGCGTCGTGCTGCGCCTGCGCACCACCCTCGTCCTCGCCCGCCGCCCCCGCACCCGCCGACCCTGATACCGCCGACCGTCGCGCCCGGCACCCCAGCGGCGCATCCCGCCGGGCCGCGCGACCCGCCGGCCTCGACGCAGGACCCGCGTCCGCGCCGCGCTCGCCCAACTCGGCACCGCCGGCCGCATCGGCCACGTCGTCTCCGAAGCCGCGTACCTCCTCCGGGACATGCCCTACGACGCGGGCCGCGCCGCACGCGACAACCCCCGCCCGACGCCGCTCGACGTCGGAGCCGTCGAACCCGACGCGACGACCGCCACCGTCCGCAGCGGCGACCAGGTCTACCGGGTCCGCCGGCGGACCCACCTGGGGCGCACGGTGCGCCGTCGCGGCGCCGCGACGGCACGCCGCCGGTCCTGCTGGGCAACCCCGGCGCCACGTGGCACGATCGCGCAGGTGACCAGCAGAGCCGCCGCCGAACAGCACCTACGCGACCTCGCCCGGCTGCGCCGCGTCCGCGACCGCATCGACCGCGAGTACGCCAAACCGCTCGACGTCGAGGCCCTCGCCCGCGGCGTGAACATGTCCGCCGGGCACCTCAGCCGCCAGTTCCGCCTCGCCTACGGCGAGTCCCCGTACGCCTACCTCATGACGCGCCGCATCGAACGCGCCATGGCCCTGCTGCGTCGCGGCGACCTCAGCGTCACCGAAGTCTGCTTCACCGTCGGCTGCTCCTCCCTGGGCACCTTCAGCACCCGCTTCACCGAACTCGTCGGCGTCCCACCGAGCACCTACCGCGCCCGCGCCGCCCACGCCACGGGGGAGCTGCCGTCGTGCATCACCCGACAGGTGACCAGACCGATCAGGAATCGAGAAGCACGGGCCACCCAGCCACAACTAGCGTGACCGCCATGGACATCACCATCCACTACGCCTTCCTCCCGCACACCGACGCCGACGCCGCCCTCACCTTCTACCGCGACACCCTCGGCTTCGAGGTCCGCAACGACGTCGGATACGACGGCATGCGCTGGCTCACCGTCGGCCCACCCGGCCAGCCCGGCACCTCCATCGTCCTGCACCCGCCGGCCGCCGACCCCGGCATCACCGACGCCGAGCGCCAGACCATCCTCGAACTCATCGCCAAGGGCAGCTACGGCGCCATCACCCTGGCCACCGACGACCTCGACGGCCTCTTCGACCGGCTGCAGGCCAGCGGCGCCGACGTCGTCCAGGAACCGACCGAACAGCCGTACGGCGTGCGCGACTGCGCCTTCCGCGACCCCACGGGCAACCTGGTCCGCATCAACGAGCTGCGCTGAGCCCCCGCCACCAGCAGAGCAGGACGCCCGACGGAGACCGCACAGCCGGCCCCCGCGTAACAGATGGAGACACCATGAGCACGGCCACGAGGACGCACACCCCGCACGTCGCCGACACCCACGACCTGCTCCGCGTGCAGGGCGCACGCGTGAACAACCTCAAGGACGTCAGCGTCGAGATCCCGAAACGCCGCCTCACGGTCTTCACCGGCGTCTCCGGCTCCGGCAAGAGCTCGCTCGTGTTCGGCACCATCGCCGCCGAGTCACAGCGGATGATCAACGAAACCTACAGCGCCTTCCTGCAGGGCTTCATGCCGTCGCTCACCCGACCCGAGGTCGACCTGCTGGAAGGGCTGACGACGGCGATCATCGTCGACCAGGAACGGATGGGCGCCAACCCCCGATCCACCGTCGGCACCGCCACCGACGCCAACGCCATGCTGCGCATCCTGTTCAGCCGCCTCGGCCAGCCCCACATCGGCTCGCCCAACGCGTACTCCTTCAACATCCCCACCGTGCGGGCCAGCGGCGCGATCACCGTCGAGCGCGGCAACAAGACCAAGGCCGAGAAGGCGACCTTCCACCGCCTCGGCGGCATGTGCCCCCGCTGCGAGGGCATGGGCACCGTCAACGACATCGACCTGACCGCCCTCTACGACGCCGACAAGTCACTCAACGAGGGCGCGATCACCATCCCCGGCTACAGCATGGACGGCTGGTACGGGCGCATCTTCCGCGGCTGTGGCTACTTCGATCCCGACAAGCCGATCAGCAAGTTCACCAAGAAGGAACTGCACGACCTGCTCCACCGCGAACCCACCAAGATCAAAATCGACGGCATCAACCTGACGTACGCCGGCCTCATCCCGCAGATCCAGAAGTCCTTCCTCGCCAAGGACGTCGACGCCCTGCAACCCCACATCCGGGCCTTCGTCGAACGGGCCGTCACCTTCCAGACCTGCCCGGACTGCGACGGCACCCGCCTCAGCCCCGAAGCCCGCTCCTCGAAGATCAACGGCAAGAGCATCGCCGACGTCTGCGCCATGCAGATCAGCGACCTCGCCAGCTGGGTACGCGACCTCGACGAACCCTCCGTCGCCCCACTGCTCAAGGGACTGCAACACCTCCTCGACTCCTTCGAGGAGATCGGCCTGGGCTACCTCTCCCTCGACCGCCCGTCAGGCACCCTGTCCGGGGGAGAGGCGCAACGCACCAAGATGATCCGCCACCTCGGCTCGTCGCTCACCGACGTCACCTACGTCTTCGACGAACCCACCATCGGCCTGCACCCGCACGACATCGCACGGATGAACAACCTGCTGCGGCAACTCAGGGACAAGGGCAACACCGTCCTCGTCGTCGAACACAAACCCGAGACCATCACCATCGCCGACCACGTCGTCGACCTCGGCCCCGGCGCCGGCACCCAGGGCGGAACGATCTGCTTCGAGGGCACCGTGGAGCAACTGCGGGGCAGCGGCACCGTCACCGGCCGCCACCTCGACGACCGCGCCACCGTCAAGAAGGCCGTACGCACCCCCACCGGCGCCCTGGAGATCCGCGGCGCAGACGCACACAACCTTCGCGACGTCGACGTCGACATCCCACTCGGCGTCCTCTGCGCCATCACCGGCGTCGCCGGCTCCGGCAAGAGCTCACTGATCCACGGATCCGTCGCCGGCCGCGACGGCGTGGTCGTCATCGACCAGGGCGCCATCCGCGGCTCGCGACGCAGCAACCCGGCCACCTACACCGGCCTGCTCGACCCGATCCGCAAGGCGTTCGCCAAGGCCAACGGCGTGAAACCGGCACTGTTCAGCGCCAACTCCGAGGGCGCCTGCCCCACCTGCAACGGCGCCGGCGTCATCTACACCGACCTGGGCGTCATGGCGACCGTCGAGACCACGTGCGAGGAGTGCGGCGGCAAGCGGTTCCAGGCAGCCGTACTCGAATACACACTGGGTGGCCGCAACATCGCCGACGTGCTCGCCATGTCCGTCGCCGAGGCCGAGGAGTTCCTCGGCTCCGGCGACGCCCGCATCCCCGCCGCCCACACGATCCTGACCCGCCTCGCCGACGTCGGCCTCGGCTACCTCAGCCTCGGCCAGCCCCTCACCACACTCTCCGGCGGCGAACGGCAGCGGCTCAAGCTGGCCACCCACATGGCCGAGAAGGGCGGCGTCTACGTGCTCGACGAGCCGACCACCGGCCTGCACCTCGCCGACGTCGAACAGCTGCTCGCCCTGCTCGACCGGCTCGTCGAATCCGGCAAGTCGGTCATCGTCATCGAGCACCACCAGGCGGTCATGGCCCACGCCGACTGGATCATCGACCTCGGCCCCGGCGCGGGCCACGACGGCGGCCGCATCGTCTTCGAGGGCACCCCCGCCGACCTCGTCGCCAACCCCTCCACCCTCACCGGCAAGCACCTAGCCGCCTACGTCGGCGCCTGACGCGACGCCCAGCGGCTGCGGGCGACCTCGGCGACAGCGAGCAGGCCCGCGGCACCGGGGCGGTCAGGGCACACCAGGGGAGTGCCACAGCGCGGCGCAGGTACGGGCCCACGCTGCCGACGGGAGCCCTCGTCGGCGTGGAGCACCACTGAAGAACGAGGCGTCCCGCCGAGGCGCGGACACCGCCACGTGCCGCTGGCGTCGTGGGCGCGCCGACTGCGGACGCGTTCCGTGGCGCGGAGGCGCGTCCACGACGCCAGCGGCGTGCGCGCGCCGGACCGAACGCGCACGCCCCGTCGCAAGGGGCCCGAAGAGCCCTCTACACGGATGTCAGCGCTCACGTCCTAGGTTCGATAATGTACATTATGTCAAGTAAGCGGGATCGGGCACTCCCTCGGCCCGCTCGGACGGCAGGTCGACGAGGCGACGCAGGTGCGCCTCCACCAGTGCTACCCGCGCCCGTACCGGCGCGGGCGGCACCGCGATCAGGTGGTGCCCGCGCGCCCGGTAGACCTCCTCGTGCACGCGGGCGAACGTCAGCGACTCGGCGTAGCCGATCCGGCGGGCGGCACTCGGTGTCACGAAGCCCAGCGGCTCGACCAGGAACACCTGCCGCTGGTAGGCGCCGTCGCGCAGCACCCGCCGCACCTCCCCGGTGAGCAAGCGCCCCGGCGGGCGTCCCAGATATTGCGCGAGGGCCAACGTGCACAGCGGCGACCGGTCGTGGATCTGCACCGACCCGTACGCCCCGGGCGCCTCGCGGCGCTCCCGCTGGAGCCGCGTGACGGCGTCGACGAACCCAGCCTCCCGCCACGGTTCGGCGACACCCCGCCCCTGCTGGGCCGCGATGACGTCGGTGGCCGCCTCGGCGACGACGTCCCACCCGCGTCGGCGCAGCGCGTCGGCGAGTGTCGTCTTGCCCGCCCCCGGCGCACCTGTCAGTACGTACCGCCGCATGCTCTCCCCCTCTCCCGCCGTTGCCGGCGAACCCGAAAATGCTGCATAATATCCCTTATGCATGACAAACAGGACGAATCGGTACGGCAGCTCATCGAGGAGTTCCTGACGGCCCGCGCGACCCGCAAGCCCTCCCCCCACACCCTGGAGGCGTACCGGCGGGACCTGCGCGCCGTCGCCGAACTGGCGGCCGAGGAGAGCACCCCTCCCCTCCCCCTCGACGCGCTGCCCGTCGCCTCCCTCACCGCCCGCGTCATGCGCGCGGCATTCGCCCGGTACGCCGCTCCCCGCGCGGCCGCGTCGGTGCACCGGGCGTGGTCCACCTGGAACAGTTTCTTCTCCTTTCTGGTCGCCGACGGGGTGGTCGCCGGCAACCCGATGCCGGCGGTCGGTCGCCCCCGGGCACCTCTCCCCCAGCCCAAGCCGCTACGCGGCGCGGACACCCCCGAGCAGCTGCTCGCCTCGGTGGCCCGGCAGGAGGGCCGGCAACGCGACCCGTGGCCCGAGCGCGACCTGGCGGTGCTGGCGTTGGCGCTCTGCGCGGGGTTGCGGCTGTCGGAGCTGCTGGCGCTGCGGGTGGGGTCGTTGACGGGCCGTGCGGGCGAGCGGCGGGTCGACGTGGCCGGCAAGGGCGGGCGGCCGCGGGTGGTGCCGATCGAGCCGGAACTCGACGGGGTGCTGGTGGGCTACCTGGACAGCCGGGTGCGCCGGTTCGGATCGCGCACGGTGCGCCCGGACGCGCCGCTGCTGGTGGACCGGCAGGGTGAGCCGCTGCGCCGGGGTGGGCTGCAGTACCTGGTGGAGTCCTGCTACCGGCGGGCGGGCATCACCGACCGGGTGCCGCGCGGGGCGCGGTTGCACGCGCTGCGGCACACCTTCGCGACCCGGTTGGCGGAGGACGGGGCGAGTGCGGCGGAGATCATGCGGTTGCTGGGTCACGCGTCGTTGGCGTCGTCGCAGACGTACATCGAGGTGACGGCCGGGCAGCAGCGCGCGGCGGTGCGGTCCAACCGCACCAATCGGGCGTTGGCGGGGTTGGTGGCGGCCCGGGGCGACGCGGGGCCGTAAGTCGGTACGCGGCGGGGCGCGGCGCCCCGGCTGGCTGGCGGGGGGCCGTGTCGGATCGGGCCCGCCCCCGTGCGGGTGTCGGGCGTGGCCGCCGAGGGGCGGTCGGGGTGGCCCGGCGTCGGGGTCCTCGACGCCGGGCCGGGCGGCTGTGCTGGGCCGCCTCCGCGCCGACCACCCGCTCCCAGGCCGGTCAGGCGTGGCCGGTGGCGCGACGGGCGGCGTCGAGCGCGTTGCGGAAGAGCATGGCGACGGTGGTGGGGCCGACTCCGCCGACGCGGGGGGTGATGGCGCCGGCGACGTCGGCGCAGGTTTCGGCGACGTCGGGCAGGAGGCGTCGGCCTTCGTAGCGGACGCCGCCGCCGATGACGACGGCGCCGGGACGGACGTGTTCGGGTTGGATGATGCCGGGCACGCCGGCGGCGGCGATGAGGATGTCGGCGCGTCGGGTGTGGGTGGCCCAGTCGGGGACGCCGGTGTGCACGACGGTGACGGCGGCGTTGGCGGTGGGTCGTTTCTGGGTGAGCAGGAGGGCGAGGGGGCGCCCGAGGGTGGCGCCGCGGCCGAGGATGACGACGTCGCGGCCGGCGACGGGGATGTCGTGGAAGGCGAGCAGGGCTTCGATGCCGGCGGGGGTGCAGGGCAGGGGGCCGGGCAGGCCGAGGGCGAGGCGTCCCATGTTGAGCGGGTGCATGCCGTCGACGTCGAGGTCGGGGTCCATGGTCTGCAGGGCCCGGTCGTAGTCGAGGTGTGCGGGGATGGGGTGCTGGATGAGCAGGCCGTGCACGTCGGGTGCGGTGTTGAAGTCGGCGATGGCGCGGTGCAGGTCGGCCTGGGTGGCGGTGGCGGGCAGGTGGACGTGGGGCGAGGTGAAGCCGAGTTCGGTGGCTTGGCGTTGCTTGATGCGGATGTAGCCGGCGCTGGCGTCGTCGTCGCCGACGAGGATGGTGGCGAGGCCGGGGGTGGTGCCGGTGGCGCGTAGCGCGGTGACGCCTGCGGCGACGTCGGTGAGGATGCGGTCGGCGACGGGGGTGCCGGGCAGGAGTCGGGCGGTGGGCATGGTGCTCCTCTGCCGGCGGGGCCCAGGCGGTCGACCCCGCGCGTGGAGCTCCCCGATGGTTTGGTGTCCATCCCCTGGCCGCCAGTCGCGTCTGGGGTCAGCTTGCCACAGTGGTGCGGGTGCGGTGTGTCCCGGTGTGTGGGCAGTCAGCCGAGGTCGACCAGGAGGGGGCGGTGGTCGGAGATGGTGGACAGCGGGGTGTGTACGGCGGTGACGGGTGGCAGCCGGTCGAGGCCGTGGCGGTCGGCGAGGATGTGGTCGAGTTGGACGCGGGGCTGCCCGGCGGGGTAGGTGGGGCGGCGGCCGAGGGGGCGCCAGCCGGTGAGGAGTCGGGCGGGGCCGGCGGGCAGGTTGAGGTCGCCGAGGAGGATGCGCGGGGCGGGCAGGGTGCGCAGGGCGCGGACGGTCTGGCGGAGTTGGTGGGCGTTCCAGCCGGGGACGAAGGACAGGTGGGTGGCGGCGACGGTGAGCCGGCCGTGTGGGGTGTCGATGACGGCGGCGAGGACGACGCGGGGTTCGTCGCGCAGGAGGATGAGTCCGCCGCGGGGGCCGGGGACGTAGACGGGTGAGCGTACGGGGGCGGGTTGTAGTCGGGTGACCTGCCAGGTGTGGACGCGGTGGCGGGTGACGAGGCCGACGCCGTAGCAGGGTTCGCCGTGTCCGTCGTCGTCGTGGGTGAGGGGTCGGAACTGTTCGCCGGGGGTGCCGACGACGGCGGCGGCGAAGCGGTGTTCGTCGGCGTCGAGGGCGCGTGCGGCGATGGCGGTGAGGTCGAGTTTGCCGCTGCGGCTCTGGTCGCGGTCGACTTCCTGCAGGGCGAGGACGTCGGCGTCGAGGGCGGTGACGGCGGCGGTGAGCCGGTCGGGGTCGACGAGTCCGTCGGCGAGGGACCGGCCGTGCAGCAGGTTGAAGGTGGCCAGGCGCACGCTTGCACCCTACGTGGGCGTGGGAGGGTTGCCGGGTGTTGAAGGTGTTGTTGTGCTCGGTGCTGTTGTTCGTGGCGTTGGCGGGGGTGGGGCTGTGGCTGCGTCGGATGCGGGGCGGTGAGCGGCGGCGCTGGTGAGGCTGGCCACAGGGTGGGTCGTGGGGTGGGTGGCGGTGGGAAGAATGGCGGCCCGTGGATGTGGATCCCCTGTCGTTGACGACCCTGCTCGCCGCGGCCGCGATGGCCGGTTGGATCGACGCGGTGGTGGGTGGTGGTGGGTTGTTGCTGTTGCCGGTGTTGCTGGTGGCGGTGCCGGGGATGCCGGTGGCGTCGGCGTTGGGCACGAACAAGTTGACGGCGATCGCGGGTACGGCGACGGCGGCGGTGACGTATGCGCGCCGTACGAAGATCGATTGGGCGGTGGCGGGGCCGGCGGCGGGGTTGGCGATGTGTTGTGCGGGGGTGGGTGCGGCGTTGGCGGGGGCGGTGCCGGCGTCGGCGTACCGGCCGGTGGTGTTGGTGGTGTTGGTGTCGGTGGCGGCGTTCGTGGTGTTGCGGCCGCGGTTGGGGGTGGTGGCGCAGCCGCATCGGCGGACGCGGGTGCGGGTGGGTGTGGCGGTCGTGGTGGCGGGGGTGGGTATCGGCTTGTACGACGGGTTGGTGGGGCCGGGTACGGGGACGTTTCTGGTGGTGGCGTTCACGGCGTTGGTGGGGGCGGACTTCGTGCACGGTTCGGCGATGGCGAAGGTCGTGAACGTGGGTACGAACCTGGGGGCGTTGGCGGTGTTCGCGGCGACGGGGCACGTGTGGTGGCTGTTGGGGGCGGCGATGGCGGTGTGCAACATCGCGGGGGCGGCGTTGGGGGCGCGGATGGCGTTGCGGCGGGGCTCGGGTTTCGTGCGGGTGGTGCTGTTGGTGGTGGTGCTGGCGTTGGTCGGCAAGTTGGGTTTCGACCAGTGGGTGGCGGCCTGACGGGTCGCCACCCACTGGTCTCGGGGGTGGCTGGTCGTTCAGGCGTGCCGGACGACGTCGGTGTAGTCGAGGCGGGGCAGGCGCGGGAACCAGGCGTTGTCGCCGGGGCGGCCGATGTTGACCACGAGCAGGGTCTTCCAGGTGCTGTCGGCGAAGAACTCGCGGTCGACGGCGTCGGCGTCGAAGCCGGCCATGGGGCCGGCGGCGAGGCCGGCGGCGCGTACGGCGAGCAGGTAGTAGCCGATCTGCAGGGTGGCGTTGAAGCGGGCCATGTGCTCGCGGGCGGTGGGGTTGGCGGCGAGGTCGTCGCGCATCTGGGGTCGGATGGGGAACACCTGCGGGATGTGTTCGTGGAAGTCGGTGTCGGCGGCGAGTACGGCGACCATGGGTGCGGTGGCGGTCTTGGCCTGGTTGCCTTCGCTCATGTGGGTCACGAGGCGGGTGCGGGCCTCGCCGGGGCGGATGTAGAGGATGCGCAGGGGTTGGGTGTTGGCGGCGGTGGGCGGGTACTTGGCGAGTTCGTGGATGGCGCGCAGGTGTTCGTCGGTGACCGGTTCGTCGGTGAAGGTGTTGGCGGTGCGGGCGTCGGTGAACAGCAGTGCCTGGGCGTGGGGGTCGAGGTCGATCAGGGGTGCGTGGACGTCGGTCACGGGTGTCTCCGGATGCTCGGGCTGACGTGGCTTCGGCAACGGTAGCAGCTAGCTTTTTAGTAGCCCATTGCCGCGGCGGTGCCCCCGTATCCTGGGGGCATGACGGTCAGGCCTGAGGTGGGTGGCACGCCCCGCATGTGCGACGGGGGCGTCGCCAGGGCCTTCGCGCTGCTCGGCAAGCGGTGGAACGGCATGCTCCTGAGCACCCTCGCCGACGGGCCGGCCGGTTTCGCGGAGCTGAGCCGTGCCCTGCCCGGGATCAGCGAGTCGGTGCTCTCCGACCGGCTGGGCGAGCTCGTGCGGCTGGGGTTGGTCAGCCGCACGGTCCGGCAGGGGCCCCCGGTGGGGGTGAGCTACGAGCTCACCGGGCCGGGCGCGGCGGTGCTGCCGGTGCTCGACGCGTTGGGTCGGTGGGCGCACGAGAACCTTCCCGCCGAGCGGCAGGCGGGCGCGTCGCCGGGTTGCTGAGCAGCGCCGCGGCGGGCCGGGTGTGTGACCACCGACCGGTGCCGGCCGCCACGGCTGACCGGGGTGCGAGCGGGCGGTTGATAGCCTGCGGCGGTGCCGATCGTCATCCGCCTCGCCGCCGCGAACGACCTGCCGTGACGCCGAATCTGCGCCACTCCGTGCGCGCGATCATCCTTGATGAGGACGACCGCATCCTGCTCTGCCGGCTCGTCTTTCCCCATCCGGTGGTGCCAGCGCAGGCGAAGGCCGTTTGGGCGGCCCCGGGCGGCGGCATCGAACCCGGTGAGGACCGGCTGACGGCCTTGCGCCGTGAACTGCGTGAGGAGACCGGTCTGACGATCACCGCCCATCCCCCGCACGTCTGGCACCAGGAAGTCGTGGCCGCCGACCATGCGCCGGGCTTCGACGGCATCGTCAACGACTACTTCCTCATCCGCGCGAAGCACTTCCAGCCTCGCGGCGAGCTGACGGACGCCCAACTCGCCGCGGAGAACCTGGCGGCGTTCCGGTGGTGGCAGCTCTCGGAGATCGCTGCTCATTCGGGACCTGAGCTGTTCTCGCCCCGCGACCTCAGCACACCCTTGAGGGCGCTTCTCACCGCGGGGGCGCCGGACCAGCCGGTCCCACTCGGCCTCTAGCAAGTTGCGGCGACCGCCAACGCGACGGGTGAGTTGCTGGCCACCACTTTGACGGTGGCCACCAGGTCACCTGTGGGCGAGCGTCTCTCGACACGTGCAGTCGAGGGTTCCGCTACTGTCGCAGGGTGGTGATTGCGGCCCCGCTGGCGTCGGGCCGGGACGCTGACGTCTACGCCATCGACGATCGACGTGTCCTTCGCCGCTACCGCGCTGGCGGCGACGTCGCGGCCGAGGCCAGGGTCATGGCCTACGTGGCCGACCTCGGCTTCCCTGTGCCCGCAGTGTACGAAGCTCACGGCGCCGACCTCGTCATGGAACGGATCCACGGGCGCACCATGCTGTCGGCGTTGATCGCCGGTGAACTCGACGCCGTGGAAGCAGCCCGCTGTCTGGCTGATCTTCACGATCGACTCCACGCGCTACCGCCCAGGCTGAGCAAGCGCGAGGACGTCCGCGTACTGCACCTCGATCTGCACCCTGAGAACGTGATGCTGACGTCACGGGGGCCGCTCGTCATCGACTGGCGAAACGCCACGGAGGGGCCTGCAGACCTGGATGTGGCGCTCTCTGCGGTGATCCTCGCCCAGGTGGCCGTCGATGAGGGCCCCACGCTTGGGTAGCTGCCCCACGAACACAAATACTTGATCTTGGTGTTCGGGTGTCGTAGGAGACGGATCGGCCCCGCGCAGCGTTGTTTCGTGCTGGCGGGGCCGGTTTAGCTGTTGGGGTACGGGCGTCAGTGGACGGCACCGCGCTCGTGGAGGTCGAGTGGTTCGAGGTCGTCGTCTTCGTCCTGGTCGTCGGCGGCTTCGGCGGGTCCGTAGAGGTCGGGGTAGCGCAGGACGTCGGGGCCTTCTTCCCAGTCGAGGCGTTCGGGCCATTCGCGGTACTCGGCGATGGTGATGGCCCGGATCGCCTGCTGCTCACCGCTGGAGACGGGTTCCATCGTGTCGTCGTAGACCAGGAAGTGACCACGGTGGTCGCGGGCGAGGCGGACGTCGTCGTGGTCGTCGCCGAGGGCGACGGTGACGACTTTGCCGGTGTAGCCGTCGTCGCCGAAGTCGACGCAGACCATGATCGGAGCTTCGTACCGTACCCACCTGCGCATGGTCTGTCCTTCGTGTTCGCCGGGCGTTGGGGTCGGCGTTCAGCGTATCGACGTCGGGTTCCGGGTCGCCGTCAACCGGTGATCGTCGTCTGTCAGGGTGTTGCGGTGCGCCGGGAGTGGGAACTCGATGACCTGATCGCGTCGTGGACGCTGGTCGATGCTGATCATGAGCTGATGGCGCGGCTGCACGGCGGCCGCCGGTTGAGCTTCGCGGTGATGGTGAAGTTCTTCGAGATCGAGGGCCGGTTCCCGCGTCACGTCGGCGAGGTCCCGCCGGCCGCGGTGGACTACCTCGTGCGGCAGCTCGGCGTGCCGGACGCCGAGTTCGAGGTGACGGGGCGCGGCGTTGAACGGTATCGGGTTCAGATCCGTGACGCGTTCGGGTTCCGGATGTTCTCTCGGGGCGACGAGGACAAGATGATCGCGTGGTTGGCCGAGCAGGTCTGCCCGAGCGAGTTGAACGAGGACCGGCAGCGTGAGGCGGTGTTGGCCCGGTGCCGGGCGGAGAAGGTGGAGCCGCCGGGCCGGATGGACCGGATCGTCGGGGCGGCGAACCGGATCGCTGACGCCCGGTTCTGCGAGGACACCGTGGGCCGGCTGCCCGCTGACGTGACGGCGGCGTTGTGGGCGGTCCTCGGCGACGGCCAGGACGCCGAGGCGGACGCCGACGGCGTTGGCGGGGTGAGTTTCTTCAACGAGTTGAAGGCGGACCCGGGCAAGCTGGGCCTGGAGACCCTGCTGGGTGAGATCACGAAGCTGCGCCGGGTGCGGGCGATCGGGCTTCCGGCCGGGCTGTTCGCCGACATTGCGGAGAAGCGGGTCGCCCGGTGGAGGGCGCGGGCGGCGGCGGAGTACCCGTCGACGCTGCGCCGCGACCACCCGCCGGAGGTGTCTCTGACGCTGCTACAGATCTTGAATGGTCAGGTTGTGTCGGGTTCGAGTGTCAGTCCGGTGTGAGCGAGGAACCCGTCGAGTAGGTCGGTGCGGTACTGG
>NZ_JBAKHL010000051.1:0-46874 GCF_036902715.1 Micromonospora sp. CPCC 205546 | reverse complement strand
GGCCGGGCGCGCACGGCCCGGGCCCGACACCGGGCGGCGGCCCCCCCGGTCCCGGGGGGCCCCCCCGCCTCTCGACGCGGGTCGGGTCGGTCAGTACCCCAGCTCCGGCTGGCGCTTCGTGCCGGTCAACGGCTTCCCGGCCAGGTACAGGTCGAAGTTGGCGCAGAAGTCCGCGTAGAGCCGCTGCAGGTTGCCCGAACCGCGGAACGACGTGTGCGGGGTGGCGGTCGTGCGCGGCAGGCTCCACAACCGGTGGTCCGGCGGCAACGGCTCCTCCTCGAACACGTCGAGCACGGCACCGGCGATCCGACCCTGCCGCATCGCGTCGACGAGCGCGTCCTCGACGATCAGGGCACCCCGCCCCACGTTGACCAGGATGGCGCTCTCCTTCATCGCCGCGAAGCGCTCGGCGTCGAAGAAGTACCGGTTCTCCTCGGTCAGCGGCATGGCCAGCACCACGGAGTCGGCCTCGGGCAGCAGCGTGAGATGGTCGGCGAACGACTCCACCCGGTCGAAGCCCTCGGCGGGCGTACCCGAACGGTTGACCCCGATCACGGTGACGCCCAGGGCGCGGGCGCGCCAGGCCACCTCCCGGCCGATCCCGCCGGTGCCGAAGACCAGCATGGTGCTGCCGATGAGGTCCCGGCCGACGATCCGTACCCACTCCCGGCGCTCCTGCGCCTCGCGCAGCTCGGGAAACGCCCGCTGGTGCAGGAGCACCGCACCGATGATGTACTCGGCGATCGGCACGTTGTAGGAGTTCCCGGACCGGGTGTAGACCAGCCCCTCGTCGAGGCGCCGGCGCATGATGTCGCCGCCCACCCAGTCGAACCCGGCGGCGGTGATCTGGATCCAGCGCAGCCCGTCGCACTTGCTCAGCAGCTCGTCGAAGGTGTCCTCGTTCATGGCGCTGCGCAGGATCACCTCGGCGTCGAGGTACTCCTCACGTACCGGCTCGTCCTCCGGCACGGAGGTGAACCGGCACTGCGGATAGCGCTCGCGCAGCTGCGGCAGCAGCTCGGCCAGGTTCGGCGTGATGAGGACGTGTGGTCCCCTGGCGGCGACGGTCATGACGACTCCTGCGCCTGCTTCTTCCGCTCGTTGTAGGTCAGGCCGCCCTTGGCCCAGTTGTCGTACGAGACCTCGTAGAGCAGGACGTGGGTGTTCTCCCGCGGGGAGCCGTACTTGACCAGCACGTCGGTCAGCTCGGCGATGATCGCGTTCTTGGTCTCCTGGTCACGCTTGCCGATCTCGGCACGGATGATTGCCATCGTCAGTTCTCCTTTGTCGTCGCCGCCGCGGCGAAGTCGGGGTTGTTGGCGTACTCGGCCTTGACCGCGAGGTAGGCGAAGGCGTGCGTGACACCGGTGCGCAGCACCCCGTCGAAGACCTCGCGGGCCTTCTCGATGTCGCCCTGGTGGTAGTGCCAGTTGCCCAGACCGTAGCCCTGCGTGACCGTCTTCAGGTCGTTGCCGTCACACATGGCCCACAGCTGCTCCGGGGTGATGTCGCCGGTGTAGAGCTGCATCCGGCCCTCGTAGCCGACCAGGTGGTCCTCCTGGACCAGGGTGATCTTGCGGAACCGGTCGAGCACCTCCTCGGCCTCGGCCGGCCGGCCGAGGCGGCGCAGCGCCATGTACTGCCAGTCCTGCGACGCCACGGTGCCCTCCTGGTGCCGGGAGGACTCCTCGGCCGCGCGGAAGCTGGGCAGGCAGCCCTCGAAGTCGCCGGTCAGGTACTGGGCGACCCCGAGGTGGTACCAGATGCCGGCGTGCAGCGTCGTGTTGTACCGGCCGAGGGCCTCCGGGTCCTGGGCGGCCATGGTGTCGGTGAGGTGCTGCGGGCGTACCTGCTCGGGCCGGCCGAGGATCAGGCTGATGACGTCCTTCTCCACCTCGGGCTGGTACATCTCGTACTCGTCCTCGACGCCGGGCAGTTGGTCGGCCGCGGCGCGCAGGTCGGCGATGGCGCCGGCGTAGTCGCCGATCGAGATGCGCCGGTGGCCCCGGAAACGCAGCAGCCGCGCGCTGCCCGGCTCCAGTTCGAGCGCCTCGGTCAGCAGCGCCACCGACTCGCCGTGCTTGTTGAGGTAGCCCTTGAGCCGGGCGGCGATGACATAGCGGTCGGTCAGCGGTACAGACGTCATGGGCCTGCCTTTCGTCGTCCTGGGGTGACGGCGGGGGCGCCGGGAGACCGGCGCCCCCGCCACGGCGTCAGCGGTCGAGCCAGATGTGCCGGTAGAAGCGGTACGTCGGTGTCGGGTCGCCCTTGTAGCCCATGACGTCCTTCTGCAGCACGTCGAAGTCGGCGTTGAGGAAGGTCATGGCCACCGGCCCGCGCTCGGCGAGGATCTTCTCGGCCTGCTGGTAGAGCGCGGCACGCTTGTCCTTGTCCATCTCCGAGCGGGCCTGGACGACCAGGCTCTCGTACTCCTTGTCGGACCAGTTGCCGTAGTTCAGGCCGCCGCCGGAGAGGAAGCTGGCGGTGAACCGCTCGTCCGGGTCGTACGTCAGGCCGAAGCCGGACTGGTACATGTCGAAGTCGGCGGACTTCGTCTTCGTGTCGGCGATGGTCGACTCGACCGACTCGATGGTCACCTTGATGCCGATCTTGGCGAGCTGCTGCTGCTCCACCTCGGCCGAGCGCACCTGGAACGCCGAGGTGGCGATGACCATGAGCTTGGCCTCGAAGCCGTCCGGGTACCCTGCCTCGGTCAGCAGCGCCTTGGCCTTCTCGACGTCGGCCTTGCCGTAGATCGGCTCCTTCACCGCGCCGAAGCGGTCCGGCGGCAGGTAGCCCGAGTTGAGCGCGGTCCCGAAGCCGGAGTTGGCCACGTTGAGGATCTCCTGGCGGTCGAGCGCGAGGAAGATGGCCTGCCGGACCTTCACGTTGTCGTACGGGGCCTTGGAGGTGTTGAGCCGCAGGTGCAGCGAGAGCGACCCGGAGCCGCCGTACCACTTGAGCTTCTCGTCGCGCTTGAGCGCGTCGATGAACTCGGGGGCGGGACGCCAGAGGAAGTCGACGGTGCCACTGCGTACCGCCGCGGCGCGGGCGTTGTCGTCCGGGTTGAAGGTGAAGTCCATCCCGTCCAGGTAGGGAACGCCCGGCTCCCAGTACTGGGCGTGCTTGTCGAGCTTGATGGCCTGGCCGGTGACCCGCGAGGCGATCTTGAACGGGCCGCTGCCGCCGTCGACGCTGCCGTTGAGGCCGCCCGCCTCGGCCACCGACCGGTCCACGATCGACGAGGCGGCGGTGGAGAGCAGGGTCAGGATGGCGGCGTTCGGCTTGGCCAGCTTCATCTCGACGGTACGCTCGTCGACCGCCGTGACCGAGGTGATGCCCTCGTAGCTACGTGCCCGTGGGGCCCGGGTCGCCGGGTTCTTGATCCGCTCGATCGAGTACTTCACGTCGGCGGCGGTCACCTTGCGCCCGCTGTGGAAGACCGCGTTGTCGCGCAGTTTGAACGTCACCGACAGGCCGTCGGTGCTCTGCGTCCACGACTCCGCGATCGCCGGCTTGATCTCGCCCCGGTACGACTGCACCAGCGACTCGTAGATCTGCTCGTTGATGACGAAGGCCGAGGTCTCCGACATGCGGTGCGGGTCGAGTTCGTTGGCGTCCAACCGGATCATGACCCGGAGTCGACCGCCGGACTTGGGGGTGCCTGCCGGCTGCGACTCGTCCTCCAGGCGGACGTTGCCGCTCAGACCGTCGTTGGAGCTGCTGCCGCTGTTCTTCGAGGGAGGCTCACCGCCTCCGCAGCCGGCGGCGAGCGCCGAGATGACGCCCACTGCCAGCACCTTGGTCAAAACACGAGTACGCATTGGTCTCCTTGGCTGGTGTCACGATCAGCGCTTACAGGTCAGGCCGGCTTCCACGTCTGTCCGTAGACCCGGAGCCAGTTGCCGCCGAGGATCTTGGTCACGTCGGCCGGCGAGAAACCGCCGTCCAGCAGCGCCTGGGTGAAGTTGGGGAAGTCCGCGGCGTCGTCCATCCCGATCGCCCGGCGCTCGGTCCAGCCGAAGTCACCGAGGAGGTTCTGGTTCTCCTTGGACTTCGACCGCGCGATGGACTCCAGCTGTGCGATCCGCATCGGCTCGGTCCATGTCTCGTCGTAGTCGGTGGCGATCGCGACGTGATCGACGCCGGCCACCTCCACCACGCGGCTGACGTGCTCGACGAAGCGGGCCAGATCCGGACGACGCGACGGGTCCTCCGGGTAGTAGAGGAACCCTGACAGGGTGGTGATACCCATGACGCCGCCCTGCTCGGCGAGGCTGCGCAGGTATCCGTCGGACTTGGCCCGGATGTGCGGCGACATCGCGTGGCAGAAGGAATGGGTGACGACGACCGGCTTGGCGGACGCCTCCATGGCGTCCAGGCCGGTGCGCTCGCCACAGTGCGAGACGTCGACCAGGATGCCCAGCTCGTCCATCGCCTGGACGAAGCGGCGACCGCGGTGCGTCAGACCCGAGTCGGTCTCCTCGCCGCAGCCGGCGCCGAGCAGGTTCTGCCGCTGATAGGTCAGTTGCAGGATGCGGACGCCGAGGTCGTAGAAGGTGCCCAGCAGATCGAGATCGACACCGATCATCTCGGTGTCCTGCGGACCGAAGATGACGGCTTCCTTGCCCTCAGCCTTGGCTCGCTCGATGTCGGCGACGGTCAGCGCGAGCAGCACGTCGTCGGGGTGTTCGTCGATCCACCTGCGGCAGCGGTTCACCTCCCGCAGGGCGGTGACCGTGTCCGCGTAGGGCCTGGTGACGGTGTGGTTGACGGCAGTGACGCCACCTCGCCGGATCCGGTCCAGGTGGGCGTCGCTGAGCTCGATGACCGTGCTGCCGTCCACCACGGTGGCGGCGGCGTGCAGCTCGGTCGCCGAGTTGGCGGGAATTTCCGTGGGGGCAGTGTTCACGTCATCTCCAGGATCATCGGAAGATGGGGAGACCCTACGAGAGCCGCCGGTTATTGTCCATAGACCTAGGCATAATCGTCGTCTAGGCCGTCAGTCGCGACGAAATTCGTCATATCCGAGGATCGCGAGTCGCCATAGGAGAGCACCACCGCACAAATGGGACGACGTCGCTGGCGGCCGGGCGCGCCGGGCGGGTCCGACCCCGGGTGGCGGCCGGCCGCCCGGCGGCGGGACGATCAGAGGGTGACGGGCGCCGCGCCGGACGACCGCCGGCCGCCGGGGGCGCCGTCAGGCGAGGGGGAGTGGGCCGTGGACACCGAACGGATCGGGCCGCCCGTCACGGGCGACGAGCGCGAGATGCTGCGCGCCTTCCTCGACTACCACCGGGCGACCCTCGCCATGAAGTGCGCCGGGCTGTCCGACGACGACCTGCGCCGGCAGTCGATGCCCCCGTCCACGCTGTCGCTGCTCGGCCTGGTGCGGCACATGGCGGAGGTGGAGCGGGCCTGGTTCCGCCGGACCATAGACGGCGAGGACGTCCCGCTGGTCTGGTCGGACGCCGGCGACTTCCAGGTGGCGTACGACGCGAGCGGCGCGACCCGCGCCGAGGCGTTCGACGCCTGGCGGCGGGAGGTCGCGCACTCCCGCCGCATCGAGCGCGAGGCCGCGTCGCTCGACGTCACCGGCCACCACGCCAGGTCAGGCGAGGACGTGTCGCTGCGGCTGGTGATGCTGCACCTGATCCACGAGTACGCCCGCCACAACGGCCACGCCGACCTGCTGCGCGAGGGCATCGACGGCGCCGTCGGCGCCTGAGCCGGCAGCCCGCAGGACCGGCACCGGGGCGGTCCGGTCGGCACCGGGGCCGGTCGGGTCAGCCGCGGGTGCGCAGCGGCAGCCGGGCCAGCACGTCCTGGATCTTCGCGTCCCAGTACGCCCAGTCGTGCGCGCCGGGGGAGAGGTCCACGGTGAGCGGGACGCCCCGCTCGCGGGCCGCCGCGGCGAAGGTCAGGTTGTCCTCGTACAGGAAGTCCTCGGTGCCACAGGCGACGTGCAACGCGGGCAGGTCGGCGCCCGCCGCCGCGTCGAGCAGGGCGAGGAGGTCGTCGTCGCTGCCGGCCACGGTGCGCTCGCCGAAGGCGGTGTGCCAGACGGCGGGGTCGAGGGGCGCGCTCGGATGGTGGCGGCGGGTGGCCACGTCGAGCGCCCCGGAGAGGCTCGCCGCCGCGGCGAACCGGCCCGGCTCGCGCAGCGCCCACTTCAGCGCCCCGTAGCCGCCCATCGAGAGCCCGGCGACGAACGTGTCCTCCCGGCGCGCGGAGAGCCGGAAGAACCCGTGGCAGAGCCGGGGCAGTTCCTCGCTGAGGAAGGTCCAGTACCGGTTGCCGTGCTCCTCGTCGGCGTAGAAGCTGCGCCCGACCTGGGGCATCACCACGGCCAGGCCGAGCGGCGCCACGTACCGCTCGATCGAGGTGCGGCGCAGCCAGATCGTGTCGTCGTCGGACAGCCCGTGCAGCAGGTAGAGCACGGGCGGGTCGCCCTGCCCGGCGCTGCCGGACATGCCGATCTGCGTGGTGGTCCGCTGGGGCAGGATCACCGTCATCGAGGTGCTGAGACCGAGCACCTCGGAGTGGAAGTCGACACGCATGAGGGCCACGGTCGTCGACCGTAGCTGATCCTCATGTCCAGTAGAGGACCCGGCAGGCCGGCAGCCGGGCGGCCAGCTCGCGGTCGAACCAGGTGCGCAGCTCGGCCATGGTGTCGCGCGGGTAGACGTACTTCACCGCGCCGAACCTGCCGTACTTGCGGCTGCGGGCGGACTCGTCCATCTCCAGCCTCGTGCGCGGGTACCAGCCGAGCAGCACCTCCTTGCTGCCCGGGGTGAACCGGTGGGTGATCAGCTCGGCGGTCAGGTCGAGCCCCGGCACCCCGGCGACGGCGTCCGCGACCGCGTCGAGCAACTCGCCGTAGTGCTCCCGCCAGTCCGGCAGCGGCATGATCGGCGCGACGGTCAACCCCACGGGATAGCCGTCGAGGGCGAGCCGGCGCAGCGCCGCCAGCCGGTGCGGCACCGGGGCCGTGCCGCCCTCCATCCATTCGCTGACCGGGCGGCAGTTGACGCTGAACCGGACGCGGGTGCGCCCGGCGTGCGGCAGCCCGACGAACGTGTCGACGTCGGCGTACTTGGTCGTCCAGCGCAGCTGCACCGGGGCGTCCCAACCGGCGAAGTGCTCCACGGCCCGCCGCCAGCTGCCGGTGAGGTGTTCCAGGGCGAGCGGGTCGGTGTAGCAGGACGCCTCGAAGGTGGTGCCCTCGGCGGCCCGCCCGGTGCTGCGGCTGGTCACCGTGCCCCGCCCGGCGTAGTCGGCCAGGCCGGCGAGGATGTCGTCCAGGTCGGCGTACACCCGCGTCACCGGCGGTCCCGACAGCGAGCCGGCGAGGTAGCAGTACTGGCAGTGCGCCGGGCAGCCCTCCGCCAGGTCGAAGCGCCAGTCCGCGCTGGGCGCGATGGGTTGCAGCTTCCGGCGCGACGGCGGGCTGACCACGATCGCCATGGTCGCCTTCGCCCGCGCGTACGTCTCCCGCTCGGTGCCCCCGCGGATGCCGGTGAGGCGGTTGGCGCGCAGCCGCTCCACCTCGATGCCCAGGGCCTCGACGCGGTGGGCGATCCGTCGGCCGTGCGGATGATCGAGCGCGGCCGGCGTGGCGACCACCCGGCGCGGCGTCCACCGCCGCGCCGGCCGCGCGGCCGGCGCCAGCCCGGCCAGGTCGCGGGTCGGCACGCGCTCGCCGCTGGCGTCGTGCGGCGCGGGCGGTACGTCGACGGCCAGTGGCTCGTCGACGTCCACGGGCTCGGCCTGCGGCCTCATCCGCGCCGGTTACCCGCCCCGCCGGGCGGCAACCCCGGGGCGGTCAGCCGCGTGTCGGTGCCCCGTGCGGCCCGGGTCCCGCCGCCGGCGCCAGCCGGGCGTCGAGGGCGTCGAGGTCGGGGACGAACCACACGTGGCCGGAGCGGTTCGACTCGTGGACGAGGGCGCGCAGGGCCGAGCTGGCGGCGAGGTGCGCGCTGATGTCGCCCACGACGACCAGGCGGATGCGGTAGTTGACGAACTTCTGCATGATCTCGCCTGCGAAGCGGGTGCCGAGGGAGAAGAAGGAGGCGTCGAGCCGGCTCGCCGGCACGGCGACCAGCTCGGCGCCGAGGAAGGCCGCGCCGATCAGGTCGAGCGCGTCCTGCTCGGTGGCCACGGGCGGGCCGGCCGGGTCGCACACCAGCACCGGCACCCCGGCCCGCTCCTGGATGAGGTCAGGCACCGTCGGCCCCTCCGCCGAGCAGGCCGTTGTCGCCGTCGAGGACGGCATCGACCAGGCGCAGCACGTCGGCGGTGGCCGAGGCGTCGCCCAGGATCACGATCTTCATGCGGTTGCGCTCCTCGTCGTGGACGGTCTGGATGCGCAGCCGGTGCGCGGGGTGGTGGCTGGTGTTCGCCGCGGCCAGCACGAGCGTGGCCAGCCGGTCGGCCGCGGCGCGGTCGACGCCGTCGATCTGCAGGATGCTCGACACCTCCATCGCCGTGCCGACGGCACGGGCGGGCGCCGGCCGCCCGGTCAGCGCGTCGAGGTCGGCGCGGGCGATCCGGTACTGCTTGCCGATCCGCACCGCCCTGAGCCGACCCGTGCGGATGTAGCCACGCACGGTGCGCACGTGCAGGCCCAACCGCTCGGCCACCTGCTCGACTGAGAACATTTCCTCACTCATCGTTCCCCACCCTAGCCCGGAAAGGGAGCGATAGGGAATCATATTCGGGGCCCGTCGGTGATGTGGGCGGCCGTGGATATGTGTTGCGGCCACCGCGGGGCCCGCTTACCGTCATCGACGCAAGGTCGACCGACGACCCAGGGGAGTACGCCGTGCCGCAGCGCACCCGCACCGACGCCACGTGGCCGACGCCGCGCGGCGGTGCCCCGCTGCCAGCGGGCACACCGCAGTGGTGTCGCCACCGTTCCCCGCGGGGTCGGCGGCCCGGGTGGCGGCGCGTCTAGCGCCGGCACGTCCGCGCAGCCGCCCACCCCACCGGGGTCCGGGCGGCTCTTTCGTCCCCGGCATCCCGAGTTCCCCCACCCCCGAGCCACGCCGGTGACGGCGCCGGCGTCCCGTCGCGAACCCGCCGGGACGCGGCCGACCAGCCGACGACACGAGGAGACGACGATGAGTTTCACCCCGCTCCCGGGCACCCGCGCGCCGGTACGGGTCTGGACCGACCCGTACGGCATCGAGCCGCAGGCCGCCCAGCAACTGCGCAACATCGGCGCGCTGCCGTGGGTGCAGGGCGTCGCGGTCATGCCCGACGTGCACTTCGGCAAGGGCGCCACGGTCGGCTCGGTCATCGCGATGCGCCAGGCCGTCTCGCCGGCCGCCGTCGGTGTCGACATCGGCTGCGGCATGTCGGCGGTGCGCACCTCGCTGACCGCCGCCGACCTGCCCGACGACCTGGCCGGGCTGCGCTCGGCGATCGAGGCCACGATCCCGGTCGGGTTCAACCAGCGGGAGAAGCCGGTCGACCCGCGCCGGGTCCGCGGCCTGGAGCAGGCCGGCTGGGACGACTTCTGGCGCCGGTTCGCCGACCTCGACCGGCGGGTGGCGCAGCTTCAGACGCGGGCCCAGCGGCAGATGGGCACGCTCGGCGGCGGCAACCACTTCATCGAGGTCTGCCTGGAGCAGGGCGGCGCCGACGAGGGACGGGTGTGGCTGATGCTGCACTCCGGCTCCCGCAACATCGGCAAGGAGCTGGCGGAGCGGCACATCGCCGTCGCCCGGCGGCTGCCGCACAACACCGACCTGCCCGACCGGGACCTCGCGGTGTTCCTCACCGGCACGCCGGAGATGGACGCCTACCGCCGGGACCTGTGGTGGGCGCAGGAGTACGCGCGGCGCAACCGGGCCGTCATGCTCGCCCTGCTCTGCCAGGTGGTGCGCGAGCAGTTCCCGCAGGTGGGCTACGACGAGCCGATCAGCTGCCATCACAACTACGTGGCGGAGGAGAGCTACGACGGCGTCGACGTGCTGGTCACCCGCAAGGGGGCGATCCGGGCCGGTCGGGGGGACCTCGGCATCATCCCGGGGTCGATGGGCACCGGCTCGTACGTCGTGCGGGGCAAGGGGAACCCCGACGCGTACTGCTCCGCGTCGCACGGGGCGGGGCGGCGGATGTCACGGGCGCAGGCGAAGCGCACCTACAGCACCGCCGACCTGGCCGCGCAGACCGCCGGCGTGGAGTGCCGCAAGGACGCCGGGGTGGTCGACGAGATCCCCGGCGCGTACAAGGACATCACCCAGGTGATGGCCCAGCAGGAGGACCTGGTCGAGGTGGTGGCGCACCTCAAGCAGGTGGTCTGCGTGAAGGGATGACCGCCGACCGGCGCCCGCGAGGGGTGGGCGCCGGTCGCGCGCCCACGGCCCACGTGGTGCCGGCGACGTGCGCCGGGCATCCCCCGTGCCGACGGGTGCGCGATCGATGCCCGTAGAGTCTCTCCGTGACCGAGATCGACGTGCAGGTCGACCTGTTCCACCCGGCGGACCGGGTGTGGCGCGCATTGACGGATCGCGCTCTGCTCGCGCGCTGGTTCACCGAGGTCGAGCCGATGGCCGGGGCACGCGGACGGCTGCTGCTCTTCACGGCCGGCCTGCCCGGGTTCGACGCCGCCGTCGACGCGGAGGTGACCGACCGGCGGGAGCCGGAGCTGATCGCCCTGCGGTGCCTCGAGGGCGGCCGGCGCAGCCGCCTGAGCTGTGCCGTCGTCCCCACGACCGCGGGTTGCCGACTGTCGGTCCGCGAGGCGCTGGAGCACGGCGGTTGGCCCGACGGGCAGCGCGAGCGTCGCGAGGAGTCCTACCGGCAGGCGTTGACGGGGCGGCTGCCGGCGATCCTCGACTGGCTGGCCTTCCGCCAGGTCGACCTGCGTCGCGGCGAGGCCGGGACGACGACCGAGATGCCGGTGACCGAAGTGGTCGGCGACGAGCCGGCACCGGCCGGCCGCCGCCGCTGGCCCCTGCTGGTCGCGGGGCTGGCCGGCGTCGTGCTGGTCGCCGGGGCGGCGGTGTGGGCGGTCCTGCCCGCCGAGCCGGAGCAGGTCGCCGGCCCCGGCCCGGTGCCGTCGCCGACCGCCTCGACCACCCCGAGCCGCACGCCGCAGCCGACCCCCTCCGCCCGCCCCTCGCGCAGCACCACGCCGACCCCCTCCCGATCGAGCCGTACGCCGTCGGCGACGCCCTCGGCGACCCCGTCGCGTACGCCCACCTCGCCCGCGCCGTCGGCCGCCGCCATGACCGCCAGCTACGAGACCGTGTCGAGACCGCTGCTCGGCTACACGGGCGAGGTCGTCGTCGACAACCCCGGCGACGCGGCGGTGACCGGGTGGAAGGTGGTCGTCACGCTCGCCGAGGGCGGCACGCTCACCGACGTCAGCGGGGCCGAGTGGCGGCAGCGGGGGCAGGTCGTCACCTTCACCGGGCCGCCCGTGCCGGCCGGGCGCTCGCGGACGTTCACGTTCGCCGTCCGCGACGTCGACCCGCTCACCCGGGCGCCCGAGGACTGCGCGTTGGGCGACGACCCGTGCGCGGGGCTCTGACGGCGTCGCGCGTACCCGTGGTGCCCGTCGTGCCCGTCGTGCGCTGTTAGGATGGGCGCGAGTGATCACGGACAGGGAGACCAGACATGGCGGGTGACGACGACATCTCCGGGTGACACCGGAAGTGCCCGGCCACCGGCAGGCGTCCGACCGCCGACGTGGCCCAGAGCCGTCGTTCCCGAATCCCGTCGCGGCGCGCCCGGCGCGCCCACGTCACTCCGAGGGTTTCCGCATGTCCGAAGCATTCGTCATCTGCTCGGGTCTCTCCTTCTCCTGGCCCGACGACACCCCGGTCCTCGACGACCTGTCGTTCACCGTCGGCGCCGGGCGCACCGGCCTCGTCGCGCCGAACGGCGCCGGCAAGACCACCCTGCTCAGGCTGATCGCCGGTGAGCTCCGGCCCACCGGCGGGTCCGTGACCGTCGACGGGACGCTGGGCTACCTGCCGCAGAACCTTCCGCTGACCGGCGACCTGACGGTGGCCGAGGTCGTGGGGGTCGCGCCGGCCCTCGCGGCGCTGCACGCCATCGAGTCCGGCGACGCCGACGAGAAGCACTTCACCACGATCGGCGACGACTGGGACGTCGAGGAGCGCACCCGTGCCCAGCTGGACCGGCTCGGCCTCGACGACGTGTCTCTCGACCGCCCCCTGCACACCCTCAGCGGCGGTCAGGTGGTCTCCCTCGGCCTGGCGGCGCAACTGCTGCGGCGCCCCGACGTCCTGCTCCTCGACGAGCCCACCAACAACCTCGACCTCGACGCCCGCCGCAGGCTGCACGCCGTGCTGGCGGACTGGGCGGGTTGCCTGCTGCTGGTCAGCCACGACCGGGCACTGCTGGACCGGATGGACCGCATCCTCGAACTCGACCGCAGCGAGGTCCGCGCCTACGGCGGGAACTTCACCGCGTACGAGGAGGCGGCCCGCGCCGAGCGGGAGGTCGCGGAGAAGAACGTCCGCCACGCCGAGCAGGAGGTCAAGCGGGAGAAGCGGGAGATGCAGCAGGCCCGCGAGCGCGCCGAGCGCCGGGCCGGCAACGCCGCCCGCAACCTCAGGAACGCCGGCCTGCCGAGGATCGTCGCCGGCGGGATGAAACGCAGCGCCCAGGAGTCGGCGGGCCGGTCGAACGACACGCACGCCGCGCGGGTCGGCGACGCCAAGGCGCGGCTCGACGAGGCGGGCCGGGCACTGCGCGAGGAACAGCGGATCACGCTGGAGCTGCCGGGCACCAACCTTCCGGCCGGGCGTACGGTCTTCCACGGCGAGGCGATGCAGGTCCGCTACGGCGACCGGGCCCTCTTCGCCGGCGACGGCCTGGAGCTGACGATCCGGGGACCCGAGCGGATCGCGCTGACCGGGCCGAACGGCGCCGGCAAGTCCACCCTGCTGCGCATGGTCGACGGCGACGTGCAGCCGGAGGGCGGCCGGACACGGCGGGCCGACGGCCGCATCGCGTACCTGTCGCAGCGGCTGGACCTGCTGGAGCTCGACCGCACGGTGGCGGAGAACCTTGCCGCGTACGCGCCGACGATGCCGGAGGCGCAGCGGATGACCCTGCTCGCCCGCTTCCTGTTCCGGGGCCCCCGGGCCCACCTGCCGGTCGGCGCGCTCTCCGGTGGGGAACGGCTGCGCGCCACCCTGGCGTGCGTGCTGTTCGCCGAACCGGCGCCGCAGCTGCTCCTGCTCGACGAGCCGACGAACAACCTCGACCTCGTCAGCGTCGGGCAGTTGGAGAGCGCGCTCGACGCGTACGAGGGCGCGTTCGTGGTGGTCAGCCACGACGAGCGGTTCCTCGCGTCGATCGGTGTGGACCGCTGGCTGCGACTCGCCGACGGCCGGCTGCGGGAGACCGCCGCCCCGGCCGGCGTCGCGTCGCAGCCGTGACCGGGGACGTCAGCCGATGCGGTACTGGTCGCCGTAGACGGCGAACACCAGGGGCGTGTTCAGGTGGAAGTTGCCGTTGTTGAGGAAGACCCGCTGCGCGGTGTCGACGCGTGAGGTGTCCGAGTGCGCCGGTTCCTTCCTCATCTCGGCGACCCGCTCGTCGAGGAAGGCGTGCAGCCAGGTCCGCTCGTCGCCGCCCTGGGCCGGGGGCTTCGCCCGGGCCAGGGCGCGGCTGCGGATCGCGCGCATGCCCTCGTAGCCGTGCATGACCGCCGCGTCGTAGTAGGCGAACTGCCCGAGCGCCCGTACGCCGTCGGTCTTGCCGTCGCGGACGGACGGGTTGAAGTAGACGCGGTCCCGCTCGGCCTCCTGAGCGGCCCGGAACACCGGGTCGGCGGCGGCGGTGCGCCAGTCGCGGGGGAAGTACGGGTCGAGGCCGGCGTGCGAGTCGGTGCCGTTGACGGCACGCAGTGCCGGCAGGTAGCCGGCCAGCACGTTGCCGGGCTTGGTCCGCGTGTACGCCTCCACCAGTTCGAGCATGTCGCCGGTGCCGGAGCAGAAGCCGATGATGCCGGCGGTGTAGCCGCGCCCGTCGCCGATGTCCTCGATGTAGGAGAACTGGGCGCGCCAGTCTAGTGAGGAGTTCTCCGCCGCCGACACGAGCTGCATGGCGACGTCCTTCTTGTCCGGGTCGTCGAGGGGCGCGCCGGCCGGGGCGGACGGAGTGGGCGTGGCGCCGCCGCCGGGCAGGGTCCACCGCTGGTTGGCGTTGCCGGAGCAGCCCCAGATCTGCAACCGCGCGCCGTTGGCCGTGCTCCAGTCCGTGACGTCGAGGCACTTGCCGGAGCCGGTGTTGACCAACGCGCCGTTGCTGGCGGTCCACTTCTGCGCGCCGGTGCCGTTGCAGTCGTACAGCTGCACCTTGGCGCCGTCGGCGGTGGACGCGGCGGTCACGTCCAGGCACTTGCCGAGCGCCCGGACCGAGCCGTCGGCGTTGCCGACCGTCCACACCTGGGCGGCGGTGCCGTTGCAGTCCCAGAGCTGGATCGGGGTGCCGTTGGCCGGATTGGCCGCCGCGACGTCGACGCACTTGCCGCCGAGGCCGGTGACCGGGCCGGCCGCCGCGGCGCTGGCCGAGGGCAGGCCGTAGCCGATGGCGGCGACGGTGACCGCGAGCGCGGCCGAGAGGTGAGCGACGGTCCGCTTGCGAGGCATGGCGCTCCTCGGGTGGGGATGGCGGCGCGCCGCCTCGGTGGGCTTGCGGCCCGGTGGACGGCCGGACGGCCACCACCGCTTCAGGAAACTGTATTAACAAATAGCAGTGCGTCGATTGGCTGTCAATCGGGACGCCCCGGCCGGCCCGTGGTGTCGTTCCGGCCCGTGGCCTCGTTCCGGCGCGGGATCGCGGCCGGTGGCCGGGTGGGGGTGCCGGTATGACGATTCCGTTATGCCGCATATCGGCGACCGCCGCTTTAGCATTCACGTACATCGATGACCGGCGGTGGCACGCCGCCGGACAACTCAGGGAGTGCGTGTATGTTCCGACGACAACTGCTGCACGCGGCGACCGCCGCGCTGGCGGCGGTGCTGGCCGCAACCGGAATGCAGGTTGCCACCGACACGAACGCGTCCGCCGACCCGGGCGCTTCCGCCGCCCGGACCGTCTACTACGACGCGAGCCGCGCCGGCGAGTTCCGCACCAACTTCGACCAGGCCGCGGCCATCTGGAACAGCCGCGTCAGCAACGTCCAGCTGGTCGCCCGTACGCCGGGCAACGTCACCATCTACGTCGACAGCGGCTGGCCGCGCGCCCAGGTCAGCGGGCTCGGCTCCGGCCGGGTCTGGATGGGCTGGACCGCCGTCAACCAGGGCTACGACCGCACCCGCATCGCCACCCACGAGATCGGCCACATCCTCGGCCTGCCCGACCGGCGTACCGGGCTCTGCTCCGACCTGATGTCCGGCAGCAGCGCGCCGGTCTCCTGCCGCAACGCGTACCCGAGCGCCGCCGAGGCGTCGCGGGTGAACCAGCTCTTCGCCGGTGGTCTCGCCGCGTCGGAGGTGCCCACCGGCACGTTCACGTGGAACGACACCGACGACATCTCGCCGCAGGTGGTCAACGGCCGGCCGGCGAGCGAGAACTACCCGTGGATGGTGTACGTCTCCGGCTGCACCGGCACCCTGATCAAGGCCAACTGGGCGGTCACCGCCAAGCACTGCGGGACCCCCACCTCGGTGCGGGTCGGCAGCGTCAACCGCAGCAGCGGTGGCACCGTCGTCCGGGTGACCCGGGCGGTCAACCACCCCAGCGTCGACGTGAAGCTGCTGCAGCTCGCCAGCAACGTCACGTACGCCCCCGCGCCGATCCCGACCACCTCCGGCGCGGTCGGCACCGCCACCCGGATCATCGGCTGGGGCCAGACCTGCGCCCCGCGCGGCTGCGGTAGCGCCCCGACCGTCGCGCACGAGCTGGACACCTCGATCGTCGCGGACAGCCGGTGCCTCGGCATCAACGGCCCGTACGAGATCTGCACCAACAACACCAACGGCAACTCGGGCGCCTGCTACGGCGACTCGGGCGGCCCGCAGGTGCGCCGGATCAACGGGGCGTGGGCCCTGATCGGCGCCACCAGCCGCGCCGGCAACAACAACTCGACCTGCGCCACGGGCCCGTCCATCTACGTGGACCTGCCCTCCATCCGCACCTGGATTAACACCCAGGTCGGCGGCCTGCCGGTCTGACCCACCCCGGTACGGGGGGCGCCGCTTGCGGCGCCCCCCGTTCGTCGTTCGGTGGCCGTGCCGTCAGGGTGTCACGCGACGACCACCCGCAGTGCGGTACGGTGCCTGGCACATCGACCCCTCCCGAGGTGAACCATGCGTGCCGTGGCCGCGCTCGCCCTTACCCTGGCGCTCGCTCCCGCTCCGACGCCGTCGGCCTCCGGTGGGCCGGTCGGTGACCTGCTCGGCGGCGTCGGGCAGATCGTCGACGACCTGCTCGAGGGCGGTGGCAGGGCCACCCCCACACCGGGCGCCTCTCCGACACCTGTCCCACCCGACCCGGTGGTCACCGCCCCGGCCAACCCGTCCACCGCCCCGGCCGCCCCGGCGTCAGCGAACCCGTCCGCGAGCGCCTCCCCGGCAGGTGCCCGGCCCGCCGGACGCCCGACCGGGCGGGAGGCCGAGGCGCCACCCCCGAACGGGCGGGGCGCCACCCCTGCCCCTCCCTCGACCGAGGCGGCCCCGCCCGGCGAGGACGACGGGGGAGTGGACCGGTCGTTGATCCACGGCCTCGTGCTGGGTGCCCTGGCGATGCTGGTGCTGTTCGTCCTGACCCGTCGGCGCCGACCCGCCGCCGCGGTTGCCGGCCCGGCCGCGCCGGCCTTCCCGCCGTCCCCGGTGCCGGTCAGCCCGCAGCCCGTCGCGTCGCTCAGCCCGCAGTCCGTCGCCGCGCCGGTCGGCCCGCCGTCCCCGGTGCCGGTCAGCGCACAGCCCGTCGCGTCGCTCAGCCCGCCGTCCCCCGCGCCGGAACCCGACGAGGAATCCCTGGCCGACAACGTGACCCACCTGCCGACGGAGCTGAACGCCATCTACGAACTGGGCCGGCTCGACGAGCGGCTCAGCCAGGAGCGCGACCGCAGATCCTGATCCGGGCGGGCGGGCGGGCGGGTGCGGGCGCGCGTGCGGGCATGATGCGGGCGCAGCCCGCGAGCATGACGAAAGGGCCGGGCCCCTGTGCGGGGTCCGGCCCTTGTGGTCTTCGTGTGGGTGTTGTCGTCGGTCAGGCGGTGTAGCCGCGGGTGGCGATCCAGTCGGCGAGGTTGTCCACGCTCATCCGGTAGGTGGCCTGGGTGGGGTCGGCGGAGTCGGCGATGGTGACGGTGTCGCCGTTGTCGCGGTAGCCGACGACGCTGATGTAGTGCCCGCCCTCGAAGGAGTGGGTGCCCCCGTCGGTGTCGGTGGCGGTGCCGGCGATGTTGGCGACGACGGCGTGGCCCTCGTCGATGGCGGTGACGATGTCGGCGCGTAGCTTGTCGGTCTGGGTGTCGTCGGCCTTGGGGTCGCGGATCTCGACGGACTGGTAGGCGTCCTTGCCGGTTTCCTTGTTGAGTACGGGGGTGATGTCGTTGATGGAGTTGGTGCCGGCTTCGGTGGTGCCCATGCGCTGGGCCATGGCGTCGACGTCGATGTTCTTGCCCTGGACGCTGAGGGCGTTGCGGGCGGCGGCGGGGCCGCAGTAGTAGAAGTTGGGCTGGGCCTCGTAGCGCACGCCGAGTTCCCGCTCGCCGCCCTTGCGGTCCTGGGCGACCGTGACGGGCTTGCCCTGGGTGGTGGGGGTGGCGACGGCGGTGGTGACGGGGCCGGCGACGGCGCCGCCGGCGAAGGCGAGCCCGGCAGCGGTCAGAGCGGTCCTACGGAGCATGTCGGTACGCATGATGACAAGGCACCTTTCGATCGGGGGTACCCGGACGCACACCAGAGGGGGGCGGGCGCGCCGCGGGCGGAGGAAAGGTTCTACGTCAGGCAGGTCCCCGGCGAAGGCCGGGGCGCGTCTGCGGGGCGTTGCAACTCCCCGGGCGGGCCACACATTCCACAGGCCGTGCCCCGGGGGCGGTACTCGGTGCTCCGGGGGGATGTAACCGCGTCGGCCCGGCCCGCATTCCGCTCACCCGGCCGACGAAGGGCCGACCCGAGCGGCCGGAAGGGCCTGCTCACGCGGCCACGGTGGTTACAACGACCCGGCACCCCGACCCATGCCCGGCCCACCGGTGGTGCCGGCCACCACAGATGCGACACACGCGACAGGACGGACTTCGCGCCCACCGCGAACCGGACAATGGACGCCGAACCGGTCAGTCGGCGACGTCGCGCGCGGATCAGGGGGCGGGCGGAAGGCGGCGTTCGATGGTGACGGTGGTGCCGTCGGCGGTGGAGACCAGGCGCACGTCGCCGTACGCGTTCATCAGCGTGGCGCCCCGCCCCCGGTCCATCGCCGGGCGACGGTCGCGCCACGTGCCGAAGTCCCGCACGGTGATGCGTACCGTGCCGTCGGACACCAGCAGCCCCACCCGTACCTCCGGGCGGGTGGGGCTCTGCGCGTGCTCGACGGCGTTGTTGACCGCCTCGGAGGCGGCCAGCAGGAGATCGGCCACCGTGTCCGGGTCGAGGTCCAGCACCTCCAGCGCGCCCCGCACGTCCCGGCGCATGGCCGCGGCCGACGTGGGTTGTGACGGGTACGTCCAGCCCGCGTCCAACGCGCCGAGGTGCTCGGGAGCCGGCGATCGCCCCGCCGGACAGTGCGCGTACCTCCCGTTCGTGTCGATCGACGCGGCGATCCCCGGCGTGGCGGGCGGGCCGTCCACCGGGGTCGGTGAACCAGGTGGGCTGCCTCCCGTGCCCAGGGTGCCCTCCGCGTCGGGGGACCGGCCGCCCCGGGTGCGGGCGCGGTGCAGGGTGGCGCGGATCCGGGCGATCAGCTCGGCCGCGGCGAAGGGCTTGACGACGTAGTCGTCGGCGCCCAGGTCGAGTCCCTCCACGCTGGCGTCCCCGCCGGCGCGCGCGGAGAGCACCACCACCGGCAGCGCCCGGGTGTCCTCCTGCCCGCGCAGGCGACGGACCAGTTCGAAGCCGTCGACCTCGGGCATCATCACGTCGGTGAGCACCAGGTCGGGCTGCTCCCGGCGGATCGCCTCGAGGGCCTGCCGGCCGTTGCCGACCGTCTCCACCCGCCAGCCCTGCTCACCCAGCAACCGGGCCAGGTACGCGCGCATGTCGGCGTTGTCGTCGGCCACCAGGATCCGGGCGCGCCCCAGCGCGTCCGCCCCGTACGCCGGCACCGGCGGCCCGGCCGGCGCGGACGTCCCCGCCTGCGCCGGGTCGGCCAGCCAGCCGGTCGCGATCTGGACGGCGGCCCGGGCGGCGTCGCCGACCCCGTCCACGGCCACGGCCGGCCCGGCGGTCCATCCCGTGGTGGACCAGGGCAGCGCCACGGTGAAGGTCGTTCCTGCCCCGACCCGGCTCTGCACCCGCACGTCACCGCCTTCGAGGCGGACCAGCTCGCGGACCAGGGCGAGCCCGATGCCGGTGCCCTCGTGGCTGCGCGACCGGGCGCCCTGCACCCGGTGGAACCGTTCGAAGAGCCGGGGCAGGTCCTCCTCGGCGATGCCGATGCCCGTGTCGGCGACGGTGAGTCGGATCTCCTCGTCGTCGGCGGTCAGAGCGACCCGGATCCGACCGACGAAGGTGTACTTCAGCGCGTTCGACAGCAGGTTGGTGACGATGCGTTCCCAGTTGACCGGGTCGACGCAGACCGGGCGGGGCAGCGGCGGGCAGTCGACCTCCAGACGCAGCCCGGCGCGTTCGACGGCCGCGCGGAAGACGCTGGCCAACTCCGTGGTGAGCCCGGCCAGGTCCACCTCGCGGGCCTCGCTGTGCGCCTGCCCGGCCTCCAGGCTGGAGAAGGTGAGCAGGCTGTTCACCAGGGTGAGCAGCCGGGTGGCGTTGCGCCAGGCGGTGTCGACGCGTTCGCGCTGCGTCGCCGGCAGGGGATGCTCGTTGTCGTTGAGGGCGTCGGCCAGAGGGCCGAGCATCAGTGTCAGCGGGGTCCGGAACTCGTGGCTGACGTTGGTGAAGAATCCCGTCTTGACCCGGTCCAGCTCGGCGAGCGCCTCGGCCCGCCGGCGCTCCTCCTCGTACGCCTGCGCGTTGCGCACGGCGACGGCCACCTGCTGGGTCAGCAACGCGTGGAACGACCGGTACGCCTCGTCCAACCCCCGGCTCGGGCTGACCCCGACCAGCAGCACCCCGAGCGGCTGGTCCGCCTCGGCGGAGGGCAGCGGCAGGGCGAGGGCGGTGCCGACCGCGTCACCCCACGGGCCGGCCGGCAGGGCGAGCCGTCGATCGATGCCGGTCACCTCGGTCGTCGTGCCGGCCGCGGCGGCCGCCAACCCCCACCCGTGCTCCTGGTCGGCCGGCGTCGTGTCGGGCAGGACCTCGGCCACGGGCTCTGCGCCGACGCAGGCGACGCGGCGCAGCAGCGCGCCCTCGCGCAGGTAGAACGCGGCGAAGGGGACGTCCAGCGGGTGTCGGCCGATGGCCTCGGCGAGCCGGGCGCAGGTGCTGCCCACGTCGACGGTCCGCCCGTCGCCGCCCACGGACAGGTCCCGCAGCAGGCGCAGCCGACGCTCGCCGACGACCTGTTCGGTGACCTCGCTGCAGACGGTGAGCACCCCGACCGTGCGTCCCTCGTCGTCGCGGGCGGGGGCGTGCGAGACGCTGAAGTACGCCTCCTCGCGGTAGCCGGACCGCTCGAGCAGCAGTTGCAGGGCCGGCACCCAGCTGGCGACCCCGGTCGTCATCGCCTCGTCGATCAGGGGGGCCAGCACGTCCCAGCCTTCGGCCAGGGTGACCCGCACGTCGCCGCCGAGCGCGTCGGGGTGCTTGTCGCCGATCAGGGCGGAGTACGCGTCGTTGTAGAGCTGGGTGAAGCGGCCACCCCACAGCAGCAGCATCGGGTAGCGGGAGGAGAGGACCACCCGGACGGCGGCGCGCAGGCTCTGCGGCCAGCCCTCGACCGGGCCGAGCGGCGTGGCGGCCCAGTCCAGACGCGCCATCAGCCGCCCGGTCTCACCGCCGTCGGCGAACAGGTCCCCCGTGGGTCGCGTCACCCTCGGTCGCACCCCATCGCAGCCCTCACTTCCGGGCCCCGATGACCCTTGCTGGCGTTACCCGCACATCCTGGCACCCGACTTCAGCTGCACGTCAGCCGGCACCCCAGCGGGTCTCTGTACCCAGGCGTCCGCGTCCTGACACCTGGACGTACGGAAATCAGGGGTGGGCCGAGCACGCCGACCGGGTCGTCGGACGCGGGAAGGGGGTGATCAGCCCCGGTCGGCCGCCCGGCGACGCAGCAGTTCGACCGCCTCGTCGACGAGTCCGCGTTCGGTGAGCAGCGTCAACAACAGGGCGAGGTGCCGCCGGTCGCCGCCGTCGACCGCCTGCCGCAGCAGTTCGACCGCCTCCTCGTGCCCGCCCCGGGCGGCCAGCAGGGCGCCAAGTTCGCCGCGGGTCCGCGGATCGCCCTGCTCGGCGGCGATCCGCCAGTACCGCTCCGCCTCGTCGGCGCGGCCCTGCCCGGCGAGCAGCGTGGCGAGTCGGGCGGCGGCGTGCCAGTCGCCGTGCTCGGCGCGCAGCCGCAGCTCCTCCGTGCGTCCCCGGTCCGCCAACAGGTCGACCAGCACGCTGCCCGCCCCGTGCTCGCCCGCCCGGTCGAGGTCGCGCAGGTAGCCGGTCGGGTCGGGCACCGCCACCAGGCCGGTGGACTCCGGGCCGAAGAAGCGGCTGCCACCGAACTCTTGCCGGAGCTGGTCGTCGAGGTCGTCGGCGAGCGCGATCATGGCCCGCAGGGCCAGCAGCAGATGGGTGGGGGCGAAGTCCTGCCCGAAGACGGGGACGGACGCCCAGACGGTGTCCCCGGTGCAGTAGACGCGCCCCACCACGAGGCCGTTGGTCAGGTCGGAGAGCCGCCGGTAGAGCGACTCGGTCGGGTCGACGCCGGTGAGCAGCGGCGAGAACACGTCGACCAGCGGCGGGTCGTCCTGTGCCCGTACGAAGATCATGGCCGAGCCGGCGCGGATGCCGACGTCACCGTCGGCGTCGACCCGCAACTGATCGGTGGTGACGCCCAGGAGGCCGGCGAGCACCGTCCTGACCCGATGGGTCAGTTTCGTGTCACCGTCGTCCCCGACGTCGGGGCGGGGAAGCGGCCGGGGGACGACGACCGGCCGCGCGGCCAGCGCCGCGGCGAGCCTCGTCCGGGTCCGTACGGGAACGGCCGTGGTGGTGGCGGCCGGGCGGGCGGCCAGCGCGGAGACGAACCTGGCCCGCAGGCTCTCACGCGGCGTCATCGTGCTCGCCGCTCGTGCCGCTCATGGCGTTCGTGTCGTCCCGGCCGCTGTCGGCCGGCTGGTCGGCCACCCGGACCTGGTCGAACATCTTGGCGATCACCAGTGGCGCCGCGACCCCGAAGGTGAAGCTGGCGAACGCCGTGGTGGCCAGGCCGCCCGCCCCCGCCGCGGCGGCGAGGCCGGTGCCGGCCACCGTCCTGAGCAGCACCGCGAACACGACGATCGGGGCGTCGCGCCGGTCCCGCCACGGCCACTGCCACCGTCCCGCGGACCCGCTGGTCGGGCGCATCATCCCGGAGAGGTTCAGCGACTCGGCCACCGCGCTGCCGACCAGTCCCCACATCGCGGCCATCCATAGAGACACATCCCTACCGTACTGACCGCCCGCCACGACGGTCGCGTCAGCCCTCGGCCCGTCCCGGCGGCCACGTCGGCGCCGACCCCGACGGTAGGCGGTGCCGGCAACGCGACGCCCCCGACACCGCGCAGTCCCGTCGTCTCGCCGTCGGCGACGGCTCGTATCCTTTGCGCGAACCTTCGGTGGCTTTCGAGGATGAAAGGACACGGTGTGACCAACCGGGCCGAGACGTTGGAGTTCCAGGCCGAGGCGCGTCAGCTGCTCCAGCTGATGGTCCACTCGATCTATTCGAACAAGGACGTCTTCCTGCGTGAACTGATCTCGAACGCCTCGGACGCGCTGGACAAGCTGCGCCTGGCGTCGATGGTCGACAAGGATCTGGAGGCCGACACCTCCGACCTGCACATCGAGATCGAGGTCGACAAGGCGGCGCGCACGCTGACCGTCCGGGACAACGGCATCGGCATGTCCCGCGACGAGGTGGTCCAGGTGATCGGCACGATCGCCAAGTCCGGGACCGCCGAGCTGCTGCACAAGCTGCGCGAGTCCTCCGACGCCGGGGCGCGGCAGGAGCTGATCGGCCAGTTCGGCGTGGGCTTCTACGCGGCGTTCATGGTCGCCGACCGGGTGGAGCTGCTGACCCGTCGGGCGGGGGAGAGCGGCGGCACCCGCTGGGAGTCCGCCGGCGAGGGCACGTACTCCGTCGAGCCGGTCGAGCAGGCGCCGCAGGGCACCTCGGTGACCCTGCACCTCAAGCCGGCCGACGACGAGGACAACCTGCACGACTACACGGCCGAGTGGACGATCCGGGAGATCGTCAAGCGCTACTCGGACTTCATCGCCTGGCCGATCCGGATGACCGTCGAGCGCCCCGCGGAGGGCGACGGGACGAGCACCGAGACCCAGACGCTCAACTCGATGAAGGCGCTCTGGGCCCGCTCCCGCGACGAGGTCGACGAGGCCGAGTACAAGGAGTTCTACAAGCACGTCAGCCACGACTGGGCCGACCCGCTGGACATCGTGCACATGCGGGGCGAGGGCACCTTCGAGTACGAGGCCCTGCTGTTCATCCCGTCGCACGCGCCGCTGGACCTGTTCGCTCCGCAGGGTCGCCGCGGCGTGCAGCTCTACGTCAAGCGCGTGTTCATCATGGACGACTGCGAAGCGCTCATGCCGAACTACCTGCGCTTCGTCAAGGGTGTCGTGGACGCGCACGACCTGTCGCTGAACATCTCCCGGGAGATCCTCCAGCAGGACCGGCAGATCCAGGTCGTCCGCCGCCGGCTGGTCAAGAAGATCCTGGCCACGGTCAAGGAGATGAAGGCCAACCACGCCGAGCGCTACCGGACCTTCTGGACGGAGTTCGGAGCGGCGGTCAAGGAGGGCCTGATCGACGACACGGAGAACCGGGACACCCTCCTGGAGATCCTGTCGGTCGCCTCCACCCACGACGCGGCCGAGCCCACCGACCTCGCCGGCTACGTCGGTCGGATGAAGGACGGGCAGAGCGACATCTACTACGCCACCGGCGACTCGCGCACGATGATCGAGAACTCGCCGCACATGGAGGCGTTCCGCGCCAAGGGCTACGAGGTGCTCCTGCTCACCGACCCGGTGGACGAGGTGTGGATCGAGCGCGTCGGCCAGTACGACGGCAGGACCCTGCGCTCCATCGCCAAGGGCCAGGTCGACCTGGACACCGAGGAGGAGAAGAAGGAGGCCGAGGCCGAGCGCGAGCAGCAGCGCAAGGACTTCGCCGGCCTGCTCACCTGGATGGGCGCCACCCTGGCCGACTCCGTCAAGGAGGTCCGGCTCTCCTCCCGGCTGACCACCTCGCCGGCCTGCGTCGTCGGCGACGCCCACGACATCACCCCGACGCTGGAGAAGATGTACCGGGCGATGGGGCACGAGGTGCCGGCGGTGAAGCGGATCCTGGAGCTCAACCCCGGGCACCCGCTGGTCACCGGCCTGCGCAAGGCGCACGAGCAGGGCGGTGACGAGGAGTCGTTGAAGGAGACCGCCGAACTGCTGCACGGCCTGGCGCTGCTCGCGGAGGGCGGGGAGCTGGCCGACCCGTCCCGGTTCACCCGCGTGCTCGCCGACCGTCTCGCCCGCACCCTCTAGCACCACGTACGGGCCGGCCGGCGAGGCACGCCGGCCGGCCCGTCCCGAACGGCCTTCTGCCCTGCCCGGACGACCCTCGGTCGCAGGGCGCCGGCGCGCCGGCGCGGCGGTGCGCGCGAGCAGCGCGGCGGGCGACGAGCCGGCGACCCCCGCCCGGGTGGGGCGGGGTGCGGGGTAGGTCTCCAGGCGCACGGTGCGGGCGGTGCCCGGGGCGCTGACGGTCCGCTGCCCCGGGCACGTTGCCTGAGCGTCAGCGCAGGCCGTGGACCTCCACCTCGAAGACCCGGGCCAACCCGTCGGTCGGGCTGGGCTCGGTGAACACGAGCCGGACCTGTCGGATCCCGGCCGGCGCGCCGCCGAGGTCGACCCGGGCCGGGCTGGCGGTGTTGGCCCCGGCCGAACCGATGGTCGTCCAGGCCCCGTCGAGCAGGGCCTCCACGCGGAACGCCCGCACCCGCAGGCTCTCCGAGCCGGCCACCCCGCTGTAGAGGTCGAGCCGCTGGAGCTGCGCCGGCCCACCGAGATCCAGGGTGAGCGTCGGCGCCGGGTCGGCCGAGCCGGAGATCCAACGGGCTCCCGTCCGGTCACCGTCCACCGCGTTGGCGGCGACGTTGCCGGAGAGCACCGAACTGGCCCGCACGGTGGCGCCCCGGGCGAGGTTCTCCCCGGCCACGCCCACCCGCAGGGTCTGCGTGATCTCCTGCCGGTGGCCGGCCCGGGTGAACGCGACGGTCAACCGGACCGTGCCGTCGGTCACCGCGTCGGCGGGGACCCGCACGCCCACCGTGACCGGCGTGGTGGCGCCGGCGGGCAGCCGGGTGGTGTCCGGCCGCGCCCGCACCTGCCAGCCGGCCGGCGCGTCGACGTCGACCGTCAGGGCGGTGACCGGGCCGGGGCCGTCGTTGCGTACGCGCAGCACGGTGTCGCCGGCGCGGCCGGGCAGTACCCGGATCTCCGGCGCGTCCAGCGCGACGTGGGCGCCGGCCGGTCCGGGCGTCCTGCCGGTCACCCCGACCCCGAGGTACGCCACCTCGATCTCGGGCACGGTCCGGCCGGTCGCCACGTCGGCGACGGTGGCACCCCACCGGGTGTTGGCCACGTTGTCCGGCCGGTAGCCCCGGGTGCCCCGGATCACGATCCCGCTGCTGTCGCGCAGCCCCACCGCGTACGGGTACGGACCCTGCACGGTGGCCACCCGGAAGAAGACCGTGTTGCCGAACAGGACGTCGTGCACGTCGTCCAGCTCGACGGCCTGGGAGCGCCAGCCGTAGATGTGGTCCTCGGTCTGCAGCGCGTGCAGTTGCCAGTTGCGGACGCGGCGCAGCACGACCTCGCGGTGCTCGTGGTGCTCGACGGAGACCTCGTACATCCGGCCGCGCACCGAGGTGTCCTCGACGAGGAACCCGTTGTCGGCCCAGCCGGCGACGCTCCAGATGTTGGCGAAGGTCCCGCCGCCGCCCTGCACCCAGAAGCTGTACTTGTGCCGGCCCCGGTACTGGTAGCCGGGATCACCGGCGCCGGGGTCGCCGGGCGCGGTCTGCTCCGGGTGCCACTTGACGAACTGGGTGGCGATGTCGGCGAGGTAGCTCTGCGCGCCGGAGCGCCAGTGCACGTGCACCGAGCCCGCGGTCTGCTGCGCGGAGTCCAGGCCGAGGCCGGTCACCTGGTTCCGCCCGCCGGGCGGGGTCTGGATCATCGCCTTCGGGCGGTCCGCGTCGGTGAATCCGGCGGCGCTCTCCGGCAGCTTCAGCCAGGTCTGGCGGGGATGCAGGCCGATCAGGTCGTTCTGCGGCCGCAGCCGCAGGGTGTCGCCGATCAGGTACCGCCCCATCGGCACGTACACGGTGTCGTGCTCGTCGAGGGCCCGCTGGAAGATCGCGTGGTCGTCGCCGGTGCCGGTGCCGACCGTGACGCCCCTGGCGGCGGCGTACTCGACGATGTCGACCCAGCCGCCGGTGGCCGGGGGCAGGGGCGCGTCGGTGCGCAACAGCCGGGCGAAGCTCGCCGGTGCGGCCGGTGTCGCGGAGACCAGGACGCCGTCGGTGCGCCGCTCGGTGTCGCCGAGCGCGTCGTCGACCCGGAGCCCGAGCGTGGCGTCCCGCACCAGGTACGACGGGCCGGGACCGACCCAGGTGCGTCCGCTGGGCACGGTGGTCAGCAGCGCGCCGGTCCCGGTGACCCCGGTGTCGACCACGTTGAGCTGGTTCTGGGCGCGGAAGAGTTCCGGCTCGCCGCCACCCGCGACGGATTCGCTGTCGTTGAGGGTGATCGCCGCCCCGCTGATGTTCTCGAAGACGGAGTCCTGCACGTAGAGGCGCTGGGTCTGGTTCGCGGTGGCGACGATGCCGGCCGGCGAGTCGACGAAGCGGTTGCGGATCAGGCTCAGCTTGCTGTCCGTGTGCAGCTTGACGGCTGCTTCGCGCTGCCCGGTGAAGGTGGTGTCCAGCAGGGTGGTCTGCCAGCCGGGCGAGGCGGCGAAGGCCAGCATGCCGACCGTGCCGCCGTACACGTTGACCCGTTGGATCAGGTTGGCGTTGTGGTCGATCCCGGCGTATCCCGTACCCACGTGGATGTCGAGGTCCTGGAGCACGAACATCTGCGCGCCGCTGAAGCGTACGGCCACGGCGGCGGGGTTGCCGGGCTCGATCCGGATGTCCAGGTTGACCAGGCCGGTGCCGAAGGTGTCGTTGTTGCCGAAGCTGCGGGCCGCGCCGGGCTGGAAGGGCCGGCGCAGCGCGGCGAAGAGGAAGGACTGGTTGCCGTCCTGGAAGCCGGGGGTGGACTCGCCGAGGACGAACTCGGGCCGCGCGGCGCCGAACCCGATCAGGCGTACCGAGGCGTGCAGGTCCACCTGCCGGGAGAGGCGGTAACGCCCTTGGGGCACGAAGACCACGCCGCCGCCGTCGCCGACGGTGACGTTGCGTGCCCCGCCGACGATGTTGCCCAGCCAGTTCTCACCGCCCCGGCGGGAGGCCTCGTCGACGGCTGCCTGCACCGAGGCCGTGTCGTCGCCGACGCCGTCGCCGTGCACCGGGAACCGCGCGCTGCCGAGGACGACGGCGGTCGGGTCGGTCGGCATGCTCCGGTAGACGGAGGTCGAGGCGGCCGGTCGGGTGGGGGCTGCCGCGGGCGGGGCGGCGACCGCCGGCGCCACGGCCGTGGCGGCCAGGAGGAGGAAACCGGCCAGCACGCCGACCCGTGTCCGGCCCACTGGGGGTCGGCGGCCGGCTGCCCGCCGGGGTGGAGCTTGGATCATCGGTACGCCTTTCCTGCCCCTGTCGGGACCGGTCGGCGATCATGTGGTCATGCGCATAACCAGAATGTTTCCGCAGGCCCGCGCTGTCAAGAGCCGGGCCGCCAGAAAGTGGAACCCCCGCGTAACATTGACTTGCGACGGCCGGCGGGCTGATCATTCACGGCAGCCCGCTCCCGAGACGTCGCCATGTGCGATCGCGTGGTCATGCGCATGACCAGCCGGGGCGACGGCGCGGGAGCGGGCCCCGGCCAGCGGCCGGGACACGGAGGTGACGACGATGCCAGGCACCAATGGACGGGCCACCCAGGCCGACGTCGCCCGGCTCGCCGGGGTCAGCCAGGCGACCGTGTCACTGATCCTCAAGGGGGGCGACACGGGGCGCCGACGCGTCGGTGAGCAGACCCGTCAACGCGTGCTCGACGCCATCCGGATGACCGGCTACGTCGCGAACCCCGCCGCCCAACGCCTGGCCGGGGGACGCACCCGGATCATCGGCGTCTTCACCTACGAGCCCGTCTTCCCGCGCGACAGCCGGGACTTCTACCACCCGTTCCTGGTGGGGGTCGAGGCGCAGGCCGAGGAGCTCGGTTGCGACCTGCTCTTCTTCACCAGCACCCCGTCCCGGCAGGGGCGGCGCCTGCTCGGCGACGGTTCCCGCCGGCTCGGCGTCGCCGACGGCTGCGTCCTGCTCGGACGCCACGACGACAAGCGTGACCTGGCGGACCTGCTCGGCCGCGACTTCCCGTTTGCCTTCATCGGTCGACGGGAGTCCGACGCCGGCATCGTGCCGTACGTCGGCGCCGACTACGTGACCGCCACCCGCGAGGTGGTCGAGCGGCTGTTCGCCCTCGGCCACGAGCGGGTCGGGTTCCTCGGCGACCTCCGCCGGGACGAGCCGTCGGCCGACCGCGCGCAGGGCTACCACCAGGCGGTACGCGCCGCCCGCAGCCGCCCGGTGGTGCTGGACGGCGCCGGGCTGACCGGCGGCGAGGCGCTCGACCTGCTCGACGACAACGGGCTCACCGCGGCGGTCGTCTGGCCGTCCGGGCTGGCCCCGCGGATCCGGGCGGCGGCGCTGGCCCGGGGGATGTCCGTTCCCGGGGACCTGTCGCTGGCCCAGCTCGGCGACGCCGAGGACGGCAGTTGCGGTGACATCGACTGGACCGGTTTCCGGATCCCCCGCGAGCAGATGGGCGCGGGAGCGGTGCGACTGCTCTTCGAGCAGCTGGTCGGTCCGGCGCCGGGCGCCGCCGCCCTGCAACGCAGCCTGCCCTGCGCCGTCGTGCCCGGCACCACCGCCGCGGCGCCGCAGCGCACCCGGCCACGCGCCGTCAGGTGAGCCAAGCCCCCGCTGTCAGGTGAGCCGCGCCCCCGCCGGGGTGGCCGGCACCAGGCGACGGGTGATCCACAGCGGCGAGGTGACGGCGTTGCCCATCACCACCGAGTGGGCGCCGGCCGCGAAGGCCTGCCCGATCTGTTCGGCGCTGCGGTAGCGACCCTCGGCGATCACCGGCACGGACAGCACGCCGGCGAGCCGGGCCAGCAGCGTCAGGTCCGGTCCGTCGGTCGGCGGGCTGGCCGGGGTGTAGCCGGAGAGAGTGGTCGCGACGGCGTCCGCGCCGGCCCGCACGGCGGCCACGCCCTCCTCGACGGTGGAGACGTCGGCGAGGACCAGCGCGTCGGTGCGCTCCCGCAGCGCGCGGACCGTGTCGGCGAAGCCGCGCCCGTCCGGGCGGGGGCGGTCGGTGGCATCGACGGCGACGATGTGCGCGCCCGCCGCGGCGACGTCGAGCGCGTGCGCCGCCGTCGGGGTGATGAACACCCCGTCGACGCCGTGCTTGTGCAACCCGATGATCGGCACGTCGACGGCGGCGCGGATCGCCCGGACGTCGGCGGTGCCGTTGGCCCGGACGGCCACCGCGCCGCCGCGTACCACCGCCGCGGCCACCCGGGCCTGGACGTACGGGTCGCGCATCGGGTCGTCGGGGTCGTCGAGCACCGGCTGGCAGGAGACCACGAGGCCGCCGGCCAGCTCGTCGAACACGTTCACGCTCTCGTCCTCTCGTCGGTGGCCACGGCGGTGTCGCTGCCCGCCGGCGGGCCGTGAGCGGCCAGTCGGGCGGCGCCCACGACGACCGCGTCGGCGCCCAGCGCGGCGGGGAGCAGGGGCACGTCCGCCCAGGCGGCGGGCAGCTCGTCGGCGAAGGCGGCGCGGGCGCCAGGGAACAGGGCGTCGCCCGCCCCGCCCGCCAGCACCACGGCCTGCGGGTCGAGCAGGGCGACCAGACCCGCCAGCACCCGGCCGAGGGCCGTGGCGGCGCGGTCCACCACCGCACGGGCGGACGGTTCGCCGGCCGCCGCCCGCTCGGCCACGGCCCGTCCGGCGATCCGCACGCCGGTCACGAGGGCGTACGCGGCGGACAGTCCCGTGCCCGAGGCGATGCCCTCCAGGTGCCCGTACCGGCCGCACCCGCAGCGCAGCCGCTCCGCGCCGGGCGCCGGGAGGTGCCCCACCTCGCCCGCGCCGCCCCGGGCGCCGGTCGAGATCCGGCCGTGCTGCAGCAGCGCGCCACCCAGGCCCGTGCCGGCCGCGACCAGCAGCAGATCCCGCCGGTCCCGGGCGGCGCCGACCCAGCTCTCGCCGAGCGCGGCGGCGTTGACGTCGTTGGTGACCCGGACCGGTCGGGCCAGCCGCTCGGCCAGCTCGTCGCCGACCGCCGTGCCGGCCCAGCCGGGCAGGCTGTCGGTGGCGTACCGGACGGTGCCGGTGGCCGGGTCGAGCGTGCCGGCGGTGCCCACGCCGACCGCGACGGCGCCGCCCGGATCGAGCAGTTCCCGGGCGAGCCGCGCGGCGGTGTCCAGCACGGCGGCCGGCCCCGACCCGGCCGGGGTGGGCGCCAGGCGACGCCCGAGCACCTGCCCGTCGACAGCGACCAGCGCCGCCGCCGTCTTGGTGCCGCCGATGTCGAGGCCGACCCGGGCAGCCGCCACCGTCATCCCTTGAGCCCGGTGTGCGCCAGCCCCTCGACGAACTGCTTCTGCGCGATGACGAAGACCACCAGGACCGGCAGCGCGGTCATCGACGCCGCGGCGAGCTGGACGTTCCACATCGGGCCGCCGTAGGCGTCGACGAACTGGGTGAGCGCCTGCGGCAGGGTGAACTTCTCCGGCGAGGAGAGGAACACGATCGGTTCCAGGTAGAGGTTCCAGCTGTGCAGGAAGGTGAAGATGGCGACCGCGCCCAGCGCGGGCCGCGACAGCGGCAGGGCGATCTTCCAGAAGGTGGCGAACCTGCCCAGCCCGTCCACCCGGGCGGCCTCCTCCAGCTCACCGGGGAGAGCGATGAAGAACTGCCGCATGATGAAGGTCGCCAGCACGCTCGGCGCGCCGAGGATCGGCACCAGGATCAGCGGCCAGTGGGTGTCGACCAGCCCCAGCTTGAAGAACATCTGGAACAGCGGCACGATCGTCACCTCGCTCGGGATGAGCAGGCCGGCGAGGATCACCAGGAAGAGCACGTTCTGGCCACGGAAGCGGATCCGGGCGAACGCGTACCCGGCCAGCGCCGCCACCGCCAGGGTGCCGACGGTGACCACCAGCGCGATGTAGAGGCTGTTCAGGTACTGCTGGCCGAACGGCTGCAGCTCGAACACCCGCCGGTACGCGTCCAGCTCCGCGTCGACCGGCAGCAGCTTCGGCGGGAAGGCGAAGATGTCCGACACCGGCTTCAGCGACGAGGTGACCATCCACCAGGTCGGGAAGACGAACGGGACCGCCAGGACCATCAGCACCCCGTAGAGCAGCAGCTTGGTCCGGGACGACAGCTCACGACTCATGGTGGACCCACCTCTTACGCATCTGCCACTGCAGCACGGTGAGCGCGAGCACGATGACGAACAGCACGATCGACAGGGTGGCGCCGTAACCGAAGTGGTGGAACTGGAACGCCTGCTGGTACAGGTAGTAGACGAGCACGGTGGTCGAGGTGCCGGGGCCGCCCTGGGTGAGCACCGCGATCTGCGCGAAGACCTGCAACGACCCGACCACCGTGATGATCGACGTGAGCAGGATGGTCGGGCTGATCATCGGCACGGTGATCCGCCAGAACTGGCGCAGCCGGCTCGCCCCGTCGACCTCGGCGGCCTCGTACAGCTCGGCCGGCACGCCCTGCAGCGCGGCCAGGAAGAGCACCATGTTGAGGCCGACGTTCTTGAACACCTGGACCACGACGACCGAGAACATGGCGGTGCCCTCGCCGCGCAGCCAGTTCGGCCCGTCCACGCCGATCGTGTCGAGCAGGCCGTTCACGCCGCCGTTGTCCTGCAGCAGGAACCCCCACACGATGGTCCAGGCGACCAGCGAGACGACCACGGGGGAGAAGAACAGGGTGCGGAACACGATCGTCCCGCGCAGCTTCTGGTTGAGCAGTACGGCCAGCAGCAGGGCCAGGCCGAGGTTGAACACCACCAGCCCGACCGAGAACAGGCCGGTGGCCCGCAGCACCGAGCCGAGGTTGGTGTCGTCGGCGAGGTTCGCGTAGTTCTCGGTGCCGACGAACTCGAACGTGCCGGCCAGCACGTTCCACTCGTGCAGGCTGTACCAGACCACCAGGATCAGCGGCAGGATCACGAAGACGGCGCTGCCGAGCAGTTGCGGGGCGATGAACAGGTAACCGGTGAGCTGGTCGCGGCGGCGACTGGTCCAGTACGGCCGCGACCGGTCCCGGGTGGGCGGGGCCTCGACCCCGCCCACCGTCGTGTCCGTCTGGGACATGGTCAGGCTGCCCTACTTCGCCAGCAGCGGCTGGATCTTGGTGCAGACACCGTCGAGGACGGCCTTGACGTCCGCGTCCGCCTTCCACAGCGGGTCGAGCCCGGCGCGCACCTGCTGGCTGAGCTCGGCCTGCCCGGCGTGACTGGGCTTGACCACGCCGTTGGTGATGCCGTCGATGACGACCTTCTGCAACTGCTCGGGCTTCAGCGTCGGGTTCGTCTTGGCCAGCGTCTCCGCGGTGAGCTGCGACTGGCGCGGCGGCGGGAAGAACTGGGCCAGCTTGGCCGAGTTGGTGGGGTTGGTCAGGAAGGCGAGGAAGTCCGCCGCCGCGTCCGCGTTCTTGCTCTTCTTCATCACGCCGACGCCGGCCTGACCGACCACGGAGTAGTTGCCCTTCGGCCCGGCCGGCAGCGGCACCAGGTCCCAGCCGAAGCCGTCCGGCTTCAGCAGCGAGGCGCGGGAGATCTGGGTGACCGTCATCGCGGCGTCACCGGCGAAGAAGTCGGCGGTCGTACCCGGGCCGGGCAGCGCCTTGCCGGTGAAGATCGCCTTGTGCAGGGTGGTCATGGCCTCGACCATCTCCGGGGCGGCGAAGCCGCAGGACTTGCCGTCCTCGCTCCACGCCTGGGCGCCCCAACCCGTCCAGACGGTCGACAGGTTGTCCCAGCCCTTGTAGTCGAAGTCGCGGATCACCAGGCCGGCCTTGCCGGTCGCGCCGGCGGTAGCGCCGGCGACGGTCAGCGCCGTGTCCCAGTTCCACTGCCCGGCGGCGATCAGCTCGGCCGGGGTCTTCTGCCCGGCCTTCTTGAGCATGTCGGTGTTGACGAAGACCCCGAACGGCGAGGTCGAGAACGGGTACGCGTACAGCTTGCCCTCGTTCTGCCAGAGCTTGAGCGTGGCGGGGGAGAGGTCGTCGTACTGGTAGCCCTCGGTCTTCTTGAGCTTCTCGTCCAGCGGCAGCAGCGCGCCGGAGGCGACGAAGTCGGGGGCCGAGTTCTCGAACACCCAGGCCAGGTCGGGCGCGTTGCCCCCGGCGATCTGGGTGGTCAGGGTGGTGGTGTAGTTCTCGAACGGCAGCGGGTCGAAGGTGATCGCCGCGACGTCCGGGTGGGTCTTGCGGTACTCGTCGGCGATCTCGTTGAACAGCTTGAGGTGCGCCTCGTTGGCGGACCAGACGGTCATCCGCAGACTGGCCGGACCCTTTTCCCCGGCCTCGTCGCCGCCACCGCAGGCGCTCAGCGCGAGGACACCGGCCAGTGTCGCCGCGACACCGCGCACAGCCTTTCCCAATTTCATGATCTTCTCCTAGAGGGGGTGGTCAGTAGCCCGCGACCTGGGGCCAGCGCAGTTCCACGCCGGCCGCCGTGAGGCGGTCCTGGAAGTCGGCCAGCAGGCGGGGGGTGCCGCGGACCGCGCGCGGGGACTCGCCCCGCGCCAGACAGAAGTCGGCGAGCAGGCCGGCGACCTCGCCGACGTTCCACTCGACCGGGTGCAGCCGGTAGCTGCCGTTGGTGATGTGGGTGGTGCCGATGTTCTTGCCGGCCGGGAGCAGGTTCTCGACCCGCTGCGGGATCAGCGCGCCCAACGGGATCTCGAACGGGCAGGATCCGACGTCGATGTAGTTGTCGCCACCGGTGGAGGGGTGCAGGTCGATGCGGTACATCCCGACGCCGATCGAGTCCGGGTAGGCGACCGCGCCGTGCTCGCCGCGCACGGCCAGCGACAGGTCCTGCTCCACCACCGTGTACTCGGCCCGGATGCGGCGCGACTCCCGGATGTAGGGCGCCTGGGCCAGGCCGTCGCGGCTGCCGGTCACGTCGCCTCGCAGGCGCAGGCCGGGGAAGCCGGTCCCGCCGTCGGGCCGCGGCGCCTCGGTCTGCATCCAGTAGAGCACCGAGTACGACAGCTCGCGGGCCTTGCTCAGGTGCCACGACGCGTTCGGCACGTCGATGACCGGGCCCTCGAAGTAGTCGATCATCGGCCAGTTCACCAGCGTGATGTCGCTGTCGTACGCGCCGTCGGTGAAGTTGCGCCGGGCGGCGATGCGCCGGAACGTCCAGAGGTTGCCGTCGCCGGGGTTGAGCCGCTGGTCGGCGTTGACGGCCAGCGGGTCGTCGTCCGGGTTGGGCGTGAAGCTGCGCTCGACGATCTCCAGGGTGCGCGGGTGCGGCGACCGCCAGGACAGCAGCCGGTCGCCCCAGAAGTCCGGCTTGTAGTCGCGCCAGAAGTCGTAGTTCGCCGGCCGCTCGATGGTGTGGTCGCCGTCGACGTGGTCGAGGGCGAAGCAGACGGAGACGGCCTGCATGTTCATCGGCTGCGCCTCGGCCGGCGCGCTGGGCTCGCCGGTGTCGGCCTGCGACTCGAAGCCGGTGACGTACTCGGTGCCGGTCAGCGGCAGCAGCTCGCCGGTCTCCGTCGCGTCGAGGATGTACGGCGCGACGAGGTCGATCCGCTCGTCCCGGTCGCGGTGCGCCACGGTCACCCCGACCACCCGGTCCCCGTCGGTCTCGGCGGCGACCGGCCGGTACGGCTGGAGCACGGTCAGCCGGCCGGAGCCGAGGAACGGCGCGAGCATCTGCTCGATGACGGCGACGGCCACCCGGGGCTCGTGGCAGACCCGGCTCACCCAGCCGGCGCCCGGGTTGAGGTCGGTCCAGGCCCGGGACCGCTCGGTGAGCGGGTAGTGCCGGCGGTAGTAGTCGCGGATCCCGGTGCGCAGGGCCCGGTAGCTCGCCGTGGCCCCGAACTGTTCGATCCAGGAGTGCTCGTCCGGCGGGACCGCCTGGCTGGTGAGCTGCCCGCCGAGCCAGTCGAACTCCTCGGTCAGGATGACCGACCGGCCGGCCCGGGCCGCGGCGAGCGCCGCCGCCACCCCGCCCAGCCCGCCCCCGACGACGAGGACGTCCGCACGCATCTGTACCACTTGCTTCCTTCCGGGTTGCACGGTCACCGCTCAGCTGCGGTGGACCGCCGATCAGGGGTGCCGAGGGTGTCGCCCTCGACGAGTTCGCAGGGCAGGAGCCGCTGCTGGACGCCGACGGCGCTGCCGTCGATGACGCTGGCCAGCACCTCGACCGACTGCCGACCCATCTCCTCGCGGGGGATGCGGAATCCGGTGAACGCGAGGTCGGTGGGAACCGGGACCGTCGGGTCGCCGAGGGTCAGGATCGACAGGTCGCCGGGCACGCTCAGGCCGCGCCGCCGGGTGGCCAGCGCCAGCGCCACGGCGGTGGCGAAGTCCTCGACGAAGGCGACGGTGGTGCCCTCGGCCAGCAGGTCGTCGAGGATCGCCTCGGCGTCCCGGCCGACGGTGGTCAGGTGCCGGGCGCTCTCCGCGGCCGTCGCGGCAGCGACGAACCCGCGCCGCCGGTCCGCCGAGGACTCCGCGGTCAGCTCCGTGTTCAGGTAGGCCAGGCGCCGGTGGCCGCGGGTGAGGGCCAGGCCGACCAGCTCGCCCACCGCCGCGGCGTAGTCGGCGCCGACGTACGGCACCGGGCCGCCGGCGTCGTCGCGGCGCCCGACGGCGACGTACGGGAAGCCGTCGCGGTTGAGCCGGTGCAACTCGGCGGCGTCGATCTCCCGCCCGAGCAGGATGCACCCGTCGGCCAGGCGGAGCCGGTTGTCCTGGTGGAAGATGCGCCGCCGGCCGTCGACCACCGGGGCGCTGGTGAACAGCAGCAGGTCGCAGCCGGCCCGTTCCGCGTACTCCTCGATGCCCAGCAGGAAGGGGTGGAAGAAGTCGCGGCTGCCGCTGGGGAAGGCGGGCTCGTAGGTGAAGACGCCGATGATCCGGTTGAACCGTGCCGCGAGCCTGCGGGCCACCGGGTCGGCGGCGTACCCGGTCTCGGCGATGGTCCGCAGTACCCGGTCGCGGGTCTCCGGCGCGATGCGGACGTCGGCGTCGGCCCGGTTGTTGAGCACCAGCGACACGGTCGCCTGGCTGACGCCGGCCAGGCGGGCGATGTCACGCTGAGTGACGCGTCGGGGTGTAGGGGGCACCATCGGTCCTTCCAGGGCGGCTAATGCGTATTAGCGCTCGGCGCTGGGGAGGAGCCTGGCCGGCCGAACCCGCTCGTGTCAAGGGGGAGGCGCAGAGATTTCGCCGAGATGAAGTCCCTGGAGTAATGCGGATTAGCTCCGAAAGGCCGGCCCCGCCGTTCCGGGCGGGTGGCCTCCGCGAGGACCGACGGGCCGCGTCGCCGGAGCCGGCGGTCGACCCCTTGACAAGACTCGCCCGGGTCGAGCAACATGCGAGAAGCAGAGATGGTAATACGTATCAGCAACCGACTCTAGACGGCCCGCCCACCCTGTGATGTCGAGCCGTCTCACTTAGCGTGACTTCGTCCCGCCCATCGGCGTGCTGCGCGACGTCCACAGTCGGCACCGGCGGGAACCCGTTCCACCCCCGAACCGTGCGTGGACTCGCCCGCGCTGGCGCGGCCGGATACCGTACCGGCGGCGCGGGTCACCCCGCGTCGGGCCGTCGAGCGGTGGGAGGATCCGATGCGCCTGCACGTGGGGTGCGCCATGTGGACGCACAAGTCCTGGCAGGGGCGCTTCCTGGCGCACCCGCTGCCGGCTGACGAGCGGCTGCGCGCGTACGCCGGCTGGTGCACCGCCGTCGAGGGGAACACCACCTTCTACGCGACCCCCGGCCGCGAGACGGTCGCGTCGTGGGCGCGGCAGACCGACCCCGACTTCCGGTTCCTGCCCAAGCTGCCGAAGGTCGTCACGCACGAACGCCGGCTCACCGGCGCCGACGCGGAACTGCGGGCCTTCCTGGATGCCGTCGAACCCCTCGGCCCGCGGGCCCACGCCCTCTGGATCCAGCTGCCGGGCTCGTTCGGCCCCGCCGACGTGCCGGTGCTGGCCCGCTTCCTGCGCGGGCTGCCCACCGCCCACCGGTACGCCGTGGAGGTGCGCCATCCCGCGTTCTTCGACGACCCCCGGGCGGCGCGGACGTTGGAGGAGGCGCTCGGCACGGTCGGCGCGGAATGGGTGCCCTTCGACACGACGGCGTTCTTCCGCACCCCGCCGACCAGCGACGCGGAACGGGAGGCGTGGACCAGGAAGCCGCGCACCCCGCTGCGCACCCGCGCGCTGACCGACCGGCCGATCGTGCGGTACCTCGGCCGGGACGATCCCGCACGCACCGTCGAGGGCTGGCGGCCGTGGCTCGACGTGGTGACCGGCTGGCTGCGCGAGGGCCGCTCGCCGACCGTGTTCGTGCACACCCCGGACAACGCCGACGCGCTCGAACTCGCCCGCCGCTTCCACGACGAGGTGCGGGCGCGCCTGCCCGGGGTCGAGCCGCTGCCGGAACCGGAGCCGGTCGGACCGTCGACCCTGTTCTGACCGGCCACTCCCGGCGCACGCCGGTCCCGCCCGCCTGCCCGCAGCCCCTGCGGCCGTCACCCCGAGGAGAGGCCCGATGCCGTCGCTGGCCGTACCGCCGCTGTTCGCCGCGCTGGAGCCGGCCCGCACCGTGCTGATCGCCGGGGCGGGTGGCGGCTTCGACGTGTACGCCGCGATTCCGCTGGCCGTCGCGTTACGCGACGCCGGTCGGACCGTGCACCTGGCCAACCTCTCCTTCACGCCGCTCGAAACGCTCGACCTGGACGCCTGGGCGGCGCAGGACGTCGCCGCCGTCGCCCCCGACACCGCCGGTCCGGACGACTACTTCCCGGAGCGGGCGCTGGCCCGCTGGCTCGCCGCCAACGACCAGCCGTGCACCGTGTACGCCTTCCCTCGGGTGGGCGTGAAGCCGCTGCGCGACGCCTACCGGCATCTGGTCGACGAGCTCGGCGTGGACGCGGTGGTGCTGGTCGACGGGGGCACCGACATCCTCATGCGCGGCGACGAGGCCGGCCTCGGCACCCCCGTCGAGGACATGACAAGCCTCGCCGCGGTCGCCGGTCTGGACGTGCCGGTGAAGCTGGTGACGTGCCTCGGGTTCGGCATCGACGCGTACCACGGGGTGAACCACACCCAGGTGCTGGAGAACATCGCCGCCCTCGACCGCGACGGCGCGTACCTCGGGGCGCTGTCCATCCCCGGCGCCAGCCGGGAGGCGCGGCTCTACCGGGACGCGGTCGCGTACGGGCAGGCGGCCACGCCGCTGCGGCCCAGCATCGTGCACGGGCAGATCGCCGCCGCCATCCGCGGCGCCGACGGGGACGTGCACGTGACCCGCCGCACCCGGGGCAGCACGCTGTTCGTCAACCCGCTGATGGCGATCTACTTCAGCTTCTACCTCGACGGTCTGGCCCGCCGCTCGCTCTACCTCGACCGGCTGGAGCACACGGTCGGCATACGACAGGTGGCGTCCCGCATCGACGAGTTCCGCGAGGAGGTCGAGCGACGAACGCCCCGGGCGTTCCCGCACTGACCCGGCGCAGCCGCGCCACCGGCCGAATCAGGCCTGGTTCGGGTCGATCAGCACCTTGGTGTGCTCGCTGCGGCCCGAGTCGAGTTCCTCGAGGAGGTCCTTCAGCGACGACAGGCCGAAGGTGCCCGTGTGCAGCGCCGCCACGTCGATGCGACGCGCGGCGATCGCGTGCATGGCGCCCACGAAGTCCTCGTGGTGGTACGCCAGCGACCCGATCACCGTCAGCTCGCGGCTCTGCCAGTCGCCGTAGCTGACGCTCGAGTCCTCCAGCGGATAGCCGAGCAACGCGAGCGTCCCGCCCCGGCGCACCAGCTCCGCCGACGGCTGGAACAGCGCCGGTACGCCGCTGCACTCGTACACGACGTCGGCGCCCAGGCCCGCGGTGAGTTCGTCCAGCGCGGCCCGCAGCTCGGCGGGCTCGACCACGTGGGCGAAGCCGAGCCGGCCCGCCAGCGCGCGCCGCGCCGCCGAAGGCTCGGAGATGATCATCGGCCCTGCCCCGGCGTTGCGCGCGTGCTGGGCGGTGAGCAGCCCGATCGGGCCGGCGCCCTGGACCAGGGTGGTGGCGCCGTACTCCGCCGCCACCCGCCGCACGGCGTGGAAGGTGACGGCGGCCGGCTCCACCAGCGCCGCCTCCACCGCCGAGAGGCCCTCCGGGACCGGGACCACCCGCCGTGCCGAGACCTGCACCCGGGTGGCGAAGGCGCCGTGCGGCGGCGCGTCGGCGTCGACCCCGTTGGCCTCGGCGAAGACGGTGTCGCAGTTGCGGGCGTGCCCGGCGACGCACTGGCGGCACCGGCCGCACACCGGCCCCACGCCGCCCACCACGCGCTGGCCGACCCGCAGTCCGTCGACGCCGTCGCCCACCGCCGAGACCGCACCGGTCCACTCGTGCCCGAAGACCGCAGGCGGCAGCATGTGCCCGTCGGTGTAACCGTGCACGTCCGTGCCGCAGATCCCCGTGTACGTGATGTCGACAGTCACCCGCCCGGGCCCCGGCTCGGCCGCGGCCACCTCGCCCTCGCGCAGCTCGCGCGGACCGGCGACCGCAAGGTAACGACCAGCAGACATACGACCCTCCTCGGCGACCGCCCCAGTCTCCCACCCGACCTGCGCCACCAGGCCCGCTACCAGGAAGAATCAGCCGGCGCGGCGCGCGCTCGCCGCCGCCGGCCACCAGAACGCCCCCCGACGTGCCTTGGCGAAGGCGAGCGGGAACGCCACGGATCGCGGATCACGCCGGGCTGCCCGGACCGGCCGCGGCGCGCCGGCGGACCCGGGCCGGCGGGGCGGGCAGGGCGCGCCGGTCGACCTTGCCGTTCGCGGTCGCGGGCAGCTCCGGCAGGACCACGTACCGCAGGGGCACCATGTGGTCGGGCAGCTGCCGCGCCAGGAAGGCGCGCAGCGCGGGTTCGGCCACGGCGCCCGGGTCTGCGTCGCGCTCGGCCACCACGTACGCCACCAGGGTCGCGGCGGCGCCCAGGTCGTCGCGCAGCAGCACGACGCTGTTGGCGACGAGCGGGTGCCGGTTGAGCACCGACTCGATCTCGCCCAGCTCCACCCGCTGCCCGCGGATCTTCACCTGGGTGTCGATGCGCCCGCCGTAGTGCAGGTGCCCGTCCGGCGACCACCAGGCCAGGTCGCCGGTGCGGTACACCCGCTGCGGCCACCCGGCGACCGCCACCTCGACGAACCGCTCGGCGGTCAGGTCGGGTCGCCCGGCGTACCCCCGGGCCAGGCAGTCGCCGCCGACGACCAGTTCCCCGGGCACGCCCAGCGGGGCCAGCTCGCCGCGCTCGCCGAGGACGTACGCGGCGACGTTCGCGATCGGGCGGCCGATGGGGACGGTGTCGTCCGGTTCGGGTCGGCGGCACGGCCAGGCGGTGACGTCGATGGCGGCCTCGGTGGGCCCGTACAGGTTGTGCACCTCGACCTGCGGCAGCGTGCCGGTGAGCTTGTTGACCAGCTTCGGCGGCAGCGCCTCCCCGCTGCAGATGACCCGGCGCAGGCCGATGCAGCGATCCAGGCCGGCCTCCTCGACGAAGAGGGCGAGCATGGAGGGCACGAAGTGCACCGTGGTCACCGACTCGCGGGCGACGACGGCGACCATCTCCTGCGGGTCGCGGTGGGCCTGCGCCTCGGCGGTGACCAGCGTCGCGCCGGCCATGAACGGCCACAGCAGCTCCCACACCGACACGTCGAAGGTGTACGGCGTCTTCTGCAGCACCACGTCGCCGGGGCCGATGCGGTACGCGTCCTGCATCCACACGAGCCGGTTGGCCAGCGACAGGTGCGTCATCTGCACGCCCTTGGGCGCCCCCGTGGAGCCGGAGGTGAAGATGACGTACGACAGCCCCTCGACCACCTCCTCCGGGGCCCGGTAGCCGCGCCAGTCGACGGGCGCGGCCGGCAGGTCGCCGCCCGTCAGCGGCCGTACGGGCACGGACGGCTCGCCGCCGTGGCCCAGCGCGGCCCGCCCCGCGTCGTCGGCCAGCACCAGCACGGCGTCGGCCGTCGCGAGCATGAGGTCCAGCCGGGGGCGCGGGTGGGACGGATCCAGCGGCAGGTACGCCCCGCCGGCCAGCAGGACGCCGAGCACCGCGACCACCATCTCGGGGCTGCGCTCGGTGCACAGGCCGACCACCGACCCCGGACCCACGCCCTCGGCGCGCAGCCGCCCGGCCAGCGCCGCCGCCTCGTCCAGGAACTCGCGGTAGCTGCGGTCCCGGCCGCCGCCGCGCAGCGCGACGGCGTCCGGGGTGCGCTCCGCCTGGCGGCAGATCGTCTCGTGCACGGCAGTGCGTGGCGCGGGGGTCGGCGCGGGGTTGAAGCCGAGCAGCGTCTTGCGCTCCACCGGGCCGACCAGCGCGGCCTCCCGCACCGGCCGGTCCGGATGGGCGGCGAGCCAGGCGTGCAGGGTGTCCAGGCGCTCCTGCAGGTACGCCGGATCGCCGTGGTCGCGGGCGAGCCGGACCGGCACCCCGGCCAGCACCGCCGACGCCCCGGCGGCACCCGTCGCGGCCAGCGCGACGTCCACTCGCCCGCCCGGCGCGGCGTCGACGGCGGGGCCCCACCACCGGCCGCGCGTCTGCTCGCGTACCTCCGTCAGGGTGCTGTCTGCGGACAGACGGACCAGGGCGTCGCCGCGCGGGCCGCGCACGGCGACCGAGGCCGCGCCCGAGAGACGGTGGCAGAGCACGGCCGCCACCGCCGCCACCAGGTCGTCGTGGCCCGTCATGCCGTCACCAGCCCGGCCAGCGCGCGCGGCGTGGGGTCGGCCGACAGCGTCTCCACCGGGATGCGCACCCCGAACCTGCGCTGCACCTGGGTGACCATGCGGATGAACAGCAGCGACTCACCGCCGAGGGTGAAGAAGTTCGCGTCCGGTCCGATCTCGGCCGAGCCGAGCATCCTGCCCCACAGCTCCATGATCTCCCGCACCACCTCGTTCTCGCCTTCGCCGGCGGGCTCCGGCGCCGGTTCCTCGACGGCCGCGGCCGCTCGCGGCGGCGCGGCGTCGAGCCAGTGCCGGGTGCGGGCGAACGGGTACGTGGGCAGCGCGACCCGCCGGGCGACGCTCCCGTCGCGCACCGCGGCCCAGTCGACGGACGCCCCGGCGGTCCACAGCCCACCGAGTCCGGCGAGCACGTCGCCGGCGTCGGCGCGCCCCGTCGACCGGGGCTGGAGGGCGAACCCGGGCACCCGCTGGCCGCCCTGCCGGGCCATGCCGGTCAGCGCGGTGCCCGGCCCGACCTCGACGAGGACCGGGTCGGGCAGCCCCAGCCCGGTCAGCAGCGCGTCGTGGTAGCGCACGGGGCTACGCAGCTGCGCACCCCAGTAGCCCTCGGCGCGTGGCAGCCCCCTGCCCAGCAGCGTGCCGTCGACGGTGCTGATCACCGGGACGCTCCGGGGGTGCTGGCCGACGCCGTCGGCCTCGACGCCGAGCAGCCGCGCCGCGTCGGCCATCATCCGCGAGTGGAAGGCACGCCGCGCCGGCAACGCCCGGCACTGCACCCCGACCGCGTCGAGACGCTCCCGGAACGCGGCGAGCTGCGCCACCGGCCCGGCCACCACGGTGAACTCGGGAGCGTTGCGGGCGGCCACGTCGAGGCCGTCCAGGCCCGCCAGCTGCTCCTGCACCGCGGACGGCGACGCGAGCACGGCCAGCATGCCGCCCTCGGGCGCGTCCTGCATCAGCCTGCCGCGCGTCGCGACCAGGCGGAGCATGTCGTCGGCGGCCATCTCGCCGGCCAGCGCCGCGGCGGCGAACTCGCCGACCGAGTGGCCGATCAACGCCGCCGGGCGCACGCCCCACGACACCAGCAGCCGGCCGAGCGCGAGTTCGTGCAGCGCCAGCGCGGGCTGGGTGACGTCGGTGCGGTGCACGACCCCCCGCGGGTCGTCGTCGACCAGCACGTCGCGCAGGTCCAGCCCCAGGAGCGGGGCCAGCAGCCCCGCCCCGTGGTCGAGCTCCGCCCGGAAGGACGGGTAGCGGTCGTAGAGCCCCCGCGACATGGCGGGGAACTCCGCCCCCTGGCCCGGGAACAGGAACAGCACGCTGGGCCGGCGCGCGGCCTCGCGGACGGGCGCCCTGCGCAGCCGGGCCAGCGCCGCCGGGACGTCCGGCGCGGCGACCGCGAGCCGGTGCGCGAAGTGCCTGCGGTACGTCTGCGACGTCAGCGCGACGTCGGCGACGGCCAGGTCGGGGCGCTGCCGCAGGTGCTCGCTCCACTGCTCGGCGGCCGCGCGCACCGCCTCCGGGTCGCGCCCGGACAACACGATCAGCTCGGTACGACCGTCGTCCGCCACGGGACCGGACCCGGCCGGGTCGTCGGCCTCCTCCAACACCACGTGCGCGTTGGTGCCGCCCAGGCCGAAGGAGCTGACTGCCGCCCGGCGCGGCCCGTCGGCCTCCCACGGGCGGGCCACGCTGTCCACGGTGAACGGGGTCGATCCGTCGAGCAGCTCGGGCCGGGCCTGCTTGAGGCCGGCCAGCGGCGGGATCTGCCGGAAGTGCAGAGCCAGCGCGGCCTTGATGAGCCCGGTGACGCCGGCGGCCGCGTCGAGGTGGCCGACGTTGGCCTTGACCGAGCCGATCGAGCACGGCCGCGCGCCCCGGCGGAACACCTCGGTCAGCGCCGACAGCTCGATCGCGTCGCCGACCTCGGTGGCGGTGCCGTGCGCCTCGAGGTAGCCGACGCTGGCGGGGTCGACGCCCGCGGCGGCGTACGCGCGGGTCAGCACGTCGATCTGGCCGGCGACGCCGGGCGCGGTGTAGCCGACCTTCATGCCGCCGTCGTTGTTCACCGCCGACCCCCTGATGAGGGCGTACACGGTGTCCCCGTCGCGGCGGGCGTCCTCGGCGCGTTTGAGCGCCACCATGGCGACGCCGTTGCCGGGGACCGTGCCGGCGGCCGAGGCGTCGAAGGGTCGGCACGCGCCGTCGGGCGACATGATGCCCTTCGTCTCGTAGAGGTAGCCGGCCTGCTGCGGCACGGCCACGCAGGCGCCGCCGGCGAGCGCGACGTCCGAGTCGCCGGTACGCAGGCTCTGGCAGGCCAGGTGCACCGCCACCAGCGACGTCGAGCAGGCGGTCTGCACGGTGACGGCGGGACCGCCCAGGTCCAGCCGGTACGCGACCTTCGCGGCGAGATGGTCCTTCTCGTTGCCCAGCACGACCGAGAGCAGCCCCTGGGTCTCGACGAGGCCGGGCTGCGCGTACACGTGGTGCAGCGCGTAGTAGTTGAACCCGGCCCCGGCGAAGACGCCGACCCGGCCGAAGGGGTGCCGGGTGGCCAGCCCGGCGGACTCCAGGGTGGCCCACGCCGTCTGCATCAGCAGCCGGTGCTGCGGGTCCATGGTCTCGGCCTCCCGCGGCGTGATGCCGAAGAAGGCGGCGTCGAACAGGTCCGCATCGGCCAGCACGCCGCGCGCCGGCACGTACGCGGGGTCGTCGAGCTGGTCCGCGGGCACGCCCCCGGCCAGCAGCTCCCCGCGGGTCAGCTCACTGATCGTGATCTTCCCCGCGACCACGTTGGACCAGTACTCCCAGACGTCGGCGGCGCCGGGGAACCGGCCCGCCATGCCTACGATCGCGATGTCGCCGTTCATGAGGTTGCGCCTGCTCCTTCGGTCTGGGCGTGCAGATGCCGGGCCAGGGTCTGGACGGTGGGGAAGCGGTAGAGGTCGGTCAGCGGGATGGCCCGGCCGGCCAGCCGCTCCTGGAGCAGCCGGCGCACGATCGCCAGTCGCAGCGACTCCCCGCCGACGTCGAAGAACGCCTCGTCGACGTCGAAGTCGTCGGTGCCCAGCGCCTGCACCCAGGCCCCCGTCACCAGTTCCTCGAACTCGCTCAGCGACGCCGAGCGCGCGGCGGGGACCCGTGCCGGCTGCCCCGCCGCCGCGCCGGTGCTCGTCCCGGCGGTGGTGGTCGCGGCGGCGGGCTCCGCCACCCCGGCCAGCGCGCCCAGGGCCCGCAGGTCGACCTTGCCGTTGCGGTCGAGGGGGAACTCGGCCACGGTCACCCACTGCTGCGGCCGGGCGTAGGGGGCCAGCTCGGCCTCCACGGCACGGCGCACGCCGGCCACGTCCAGGCCGTCGGCGGCGGGCTTGAGCGCGGCGCACAGGCGTACGCCCGTCACCGGGTCGCCGGTGGTGAACACCACCGCGTCGCGCACCCCGGGCCGCGCCCGCAGCCTGCGCTCGACGTCGACCAGCTCCACCCGGTGCCCGGCGATCTTCACCTGCCGGTCGTTGCGGCCCAGGAAGCGCAGCTGCCCGTCCGCACCCCAGCGCACGAGGTCCCCGGTGCGGTACAGGCGCACCGCCGGATCCCCGAGCCGGACGAAGGAGGCGTCGGTGCGCGCGGCGTCGTCGAGGTAGCCGTCGGCGAGCCCCGTGCCCGCCGTGCCCAGCTCGCCGATCGCACCCGGCGGGACGAGACGCCCCGCCGGGTCGACGACGTACAGGTCGGTGCCGTGCACCGGCGCGCCGATCGGCAGCGGGTCCGGCGTCGCGTCGGCGTGGTCGACGGACCAGGTGGTGGTGAACGTGGTGTTCTCGGTGGGGCCGTAGCCGTTGGTGACCCGCAGCCCCGGGCAGGCCCGCAGCACCCGGCGCACGTGCGCGGGGGAGACCACGCCGCCGCCGGTGAAGAGCTGCCGCAGCCCGGCGAAGGCGTCCGGGCGGTGGTCGGCGACCAGGTGGAACACGCCCGAGGTGAGCCACGCGTGGGTGATGCCGGCGGCGCGTAGGAACTCGGCCAGCCCGCTGGGCGTCGGTTCCCCGGGCGGGAACACCACCACCGTGTCGCCGTTGGCCAGCGGCACCAGCAGCTCCAGCGTGGACGCGTCGAACGCCAGCGGGGACAGCCGCATCATCCGCAGGCCCGCCCGGTCGGCGAACAGCGCCGGGTCGTCGGCCAGCCGCAGCACCGCCCGGTGCGGCACGACCACGCCCTTGGGCACCCCGGTCGAGCCCGAGGTGAAGGAGACGTACGCGGTCCGTGCCGGGTCGGCCGGGGCCGCCTCGACCGGGTCGTCGCCGGTCCCGACGACGCCGGGGCCGCCGGCCGCCCCGGCCCGCGCCGGCGTGTCCGGGCCGGCCAGGGCGCAGTCGGCGGCGCCCGACCACTCCGCGCCGGCCG
>NZ_JBAKHL010000050.1:0-48515 GCF_036902715.1 Micromonospora sp. CPCC 205546 | reverse complement strand
TCCGATCCGCCTCCGCGTCGGCGTCGGCGCGCCCGTCGGGCCCGCCGACGGGACGGCGGCCGGGGCGGACGCCGGGGCGGACGCCGGGGCGGCGGCGGAAGGCGCGGCGCGCCGGTCGTCCGCGTCGTCGCCGCAGGCGGCGGTGAGGGCGGCGGCGATCACGAGCACGGCGACGGCGGGCAGGCTCCGGTTGGTCACCCCTGGCAGTCTGCCCAACCGGATCCCGTCCCGGCAGTGGCCGGTCGGTCAGTGCCGCTGTCCCATTTCCGCCAACCCTCGGTCGACCGGGGCGGGCGTACGCGGGCGGTGATCAGCAGAGCGGCACGGCGCCGCCGTAGACCGCCGAGACGTACGCGTGGCTGACGTACTGGCCGCTGGCGAGGCGGTTCCACCGGTTGGTGGTCCGGTACGGGCCGGTGACGGTCTGCCCGGTCACGTAGCACTGGATCGGCACGTTGGCGTGGCGGGCGGCCAGGCCGCGCACCGCGTACCCCGTGCCGGCGCCGGCGCGGACGTTCAGCGGGCCGTCGCCGACCACACCGCGCGGGCCGCTGCCGGTCCACAGATACGCCACGTCCACCCAGGCGTTGGTGGTGAGCTGCAACCCGTCCCAGAAGGTGCCGTCGGCGAGGTCGACGCCGGCCGGGTTCAGCACCACCCGGCTGAACTGGTCCCGCCCGCCGTTGTAGCCGGACTGGTAGGCCGCCTGCGCCTGCGGCCGGCCCTGCGGGAGGTCCTTCCAGTTCTCCCGCACGCCGCTGAGGTTCCAGTAGTCGTCCCGGGTGTTCCACGGCCCGACGTCCCAGACCGGGGCGTACTCGCAGCGACTGCCGGTGGTGGTGCAGACCCGCAGGGTGTAGTCGCCGGTCTCGGCCGGGGCGAGGGCGCGCCGCGACGGCAGCGAGACGAAGTGGTCCCGGGCCACGATCGTGTGCCCGTTGGCGGTCACCTCGCCGACCAGCCCGATCCGGGTCGCGTACACCCGGTAGGTGAGGCCGGGCGTGGCGGCGGAGACGGCGGCGACGGTGTCGGCGGTGAGCCGTACGGCGCGCACCTCGGCGGTGGCGCCCGGTCGGCTCGCGGTGAGCACCACCCGGGTCTGCACGCGGGTGACCGGCCGGTCGAAGACCGCCCCGCCGGCGGCCGCGCGCCACTCGGTCCAGCCCGCCGCCCGCCAGCCTCGCACGTGGGCCTCGGCGGTGGCGCCGGCGGCGGTGCGGGCGTCGACGGCGGCGCGGACCCGGGTGGCGGGCCGGGCCAGGGTGCGCGGCGGCGCGAGGAAGATCCCCTCGGCGACCGCGCCGCGGGGCGCGCGGGCCGGCGCGGGGCGGGGGTCGGTCAGGCGGAGCCCGGCGCGGGTGTGCCGGACGTTGACGTCGTCGGCGTCGACGCGGGAGAGGTCGGCGCTCCACCGCTCGCTGCCGCCGGCGGCGAGCGCGGGGCTCGGGGATGGCAGGAGGGCCAGGGCGAGGATGACGGCGAGGGCGAGGGTACGGGCACGACGATGGGGCAGAATCATGGGCATTCTCCTCAGAACCCCCTGAGCATGCTCTTGTCCTTAGATCGACAGGAACCTCCATACAAATAGCGACACATGCGAATTCCGCTCGGACGAGGGAGGATGCAGGGGTGCCCGAAGGCGACACCGTCTGGAACACCGCCCGCGTACTGCACCGCGCCCTGGCCGGCGCCCGCCTGACCGGCAGCGACTTCCGGGTGCCGCAGCTCGCCGCGACCGACCTCACCGGCTGGACCGTGCGGGAGTCGGCCAGCCGGGGCAAGCACCTGCTGCTCCGCCTCGCCGCCCCGCCGCCCGCCGAGGCTTCGGGGACGCACGACGGGGCGCGCTGGACGCTGCACTCGCACCTGCGGATGGACGGCGCCTGGCGGGCGTACGCGCCGGGGGAACGGTGGGCCGCCCGGCCGGCGCACCTGATCCGGGTCGTGCTGCGTGCCGCGCGGGCGGTCGCCGTCGGCTACCACCTGCACGAGTTGGCGCTGGTCCCGACCGCCGAGGAGGAGTCGCTCGTCGGGCACCTCGGCCCCGACCTGCTCGGCCCGGACTGGGACCCGTCGGAGGCGGTGCGCCGACTGGCGGCCCACCCGGACGCCACCATCGCCGAGGCGCTGCTGGACCAGCGCAACCTGGCCGGCGTCGGCAACCTCTACAAGTGCGAGGTGCTCTTCCTGCGCGGCGTCTCGCCGTGGAGCCCGGTGCGCGCGGTGCCGGACCTCGCCGGCACCGTGGCCCTGGCGCAGAAGCTGCTCGCCGCTAACCGGGGCCGCTGGACGCAGAGCACCACCGGGTCGCTGCACCGGGGGCAGACCAGCTACGTCTACGGCCGGCGCGCCCAGCCCTGCCGTCGCTGCGGCACCGCGATCCGCAAGGAGGAACTGGGCGAGCGGGTCACCTACTGGTGCCCGGTCTGCCAGCCGGAACCCTCCACCGGCTGACGGCCCACCGGCCGGAGCTCGCCGGCGGCCGGTGGGCGCCGCCGACCGGCCGCAGCGCTCCGCCGACCGGTCCGGCGTGTCGGGCCGGACACTCCGTCGCCGCGGCGGCGAGTCGCATCCCCGCCACAGAAACGGACGATTGGGCACTTCCTAACCCCCGGTCGAGGTCGCATGCTGCAGTTGACTCCTCACGCATCGTCAGCGAAGCGCGACCGGTCCGCCACGCCGCCGTGGCGGCCGGCGTGCCCGGACACCGGGGAGAGCCCATGGAGCTGTTCCGCAGACTCCGCGTCCCGTGGCTGGAGCGGACGCCGGCCCGCGCCGACGACGACGTCGCCGACGCGACCGGGGCGCCTGCCGTCCCGGCGGCCCGCCGCGCGGCGGAGCCGATCCCCGCGCCGGCCAGCCTCGACCCGGCCGCCGTCCCCCGCTACTTCGGTCCGGTGCCGAACCACGCGCGCAGCCCGCTGCCGGTCGTCGACGCCGACGGCCGCGTGGTGCCCGGCACCGGCATCCGCAAGTTCGTCGACGCGCTCCCGCGCCCCGGCACGCGCGGCCGCACCGAGCTGGGAGCCCACCTGCCGGTGCCGGTGCCGGACACCATCAGCTACCCGGGCTGCGACTACTACGAGATCGGCCTGGAGCAGTACGCGCAGCGGCTGCACCGGGACCTGCCGGCGACCCGGCTGCGCGGCTACCGGCAGCTCAACCTCGGCACCGACGCCCACGGGCACAACACGGTCGCCCCAGCGGGGCGGCCCTGGCACCTCGGCCCGTTGTTCCTGGCCCGGCGCGGCAGGCCGGTCCGGGTCAAGTTCGTCAACCTGCTCCCCACCGGCCGCTGCGGCGAGCTCTTCCTGCCGGTCGACCCGACCGTCGACGGCGCGGGGGCCGGCCCGCTCGACGGTCCGGCGCCCTACCCGCAGAACCGGGCCGTGCTGCGGCTGGCGGGCGCGCACACCTGCTGGACCAGCGCCGGCAATCCCTGGCACTGGGTCACCCCGGCCGCCGAGATCACCCCCTACCCGACCGGCCCCGGCCTGACCCACGTACCCGACATGCCGCCGCCCGGCGCGGGTGCCACCACGCTCTACTACCCGAACGAGCAGAGCGGACGGCTGTGCTGGTTCCACGACAACACCGTCGGTCTGGCCCGGCTCACCGTCTACTCCGGGCAGGTCGCGCTCTACCTGCTCACCGACGCCGCCGAGGAGCGGCTCGTCGCCGACGGGGTGCTCCCCGCCGACCAGTTGCCCCTGGTCATCGAGGACAAGACCTTCGTGCCCGAGGACGCCCAGCTCGCCGGCGAGGACCCGACGTGGGACCGGGACCGCTGGGGCGCCCGGGGCAGCCTCTGGCACCCGCACGTCTACCAGCCCCGGCAGAACCCGTACCGGTCCGACGGGAGCAACCCGACCGGCCGGTGGGACTACGGCCCGTGGGCGCGTACGGGCGACGACACCGGGCAGCGGGAGCACGCGGCGACGGCCCACCGGGCGGGCCCGGTGCCGAACCCGCACCACGACCCCGTCGCCGAACCGGACGAGCCGCCGCTGGTACCCGGCGTCGGGCACCCGTCGGCGGTGCCGGACGCCTTCGGCGACACCATGCTCGTCAACGGGATCGCGTACCCGTACCTGGAGGTGGAGCCGAGGACGTACCGGTTCCGGATCCTCAACGCCTGCCTGGACCGCGGCCTGAACCTCCAGCTCTACCGGGCCCGCTCCGACGGGCCGATGTGGGACCCGGACGGCGGGCTGGCCGACGCGTGCGCCGGTGAGGTGCCGATGGTGCAGGCGGTACGCGCGCCGGACCGGCCGCCCGGCTGGCCGACCGACGGGCGGGACGGCGGGGTCCCGGATCCGCGCGCCGCCGGCCCGGAGCTCGTCCAGATCGGCAACGAGTGCGGCCTGCTCCCCGCCCCGGTGGTGGTGCCCAACCAGCCGGTCGGCTACCGCTACGACCGGCGCGACCCGACCGTGCTCAACGTCGACGCGCACGCGCTGCTGCTCGCCCCCGGGGAGGTCGCCGACGTGCTGGTGGACTTCTCCACCGTCCCGCCCGGCGGCACGCTGATCCTCTACAACGACTGCCCGGCCCCGCTGCCCGGCTTCGACCCGCGCGCCGATTACTTCACCGGTGGCCCGGACCGCGGCGCCGAGGGCGGGGCGCCGCCGACGCGTCCCGGATACGGGCCGAACACCCGCACCCTGCTCCAGTTCCGGGTGGCGGGCACCCCGGCGTCGCCGTACGACCTGGCCCGGCTGCGCGAGCGCCTGCCCGGCGCGTACGCGGCCAGCCAGCGCCCGCCGATCGTGCCGCAGCCAGCGTACGACGCGGCGTTCGGCACCCGGACGGCGCGCGCCACGGTGGTGCCGGTGCACGCCACGACGGTCAGCTTCGTCCCGACCGGCGCCGCCGCCCCGGTGCTCCTGCCGATCGAGGTCAAGGCGGTGCAGCAGGTCTTCGAACCGGACCACGGCCGGCTCGTCGGCCGCCTCGGGGTGGGACACCCGCACGCCGGACCGCTCTCCCCCACCGTGCTGCCCCTCGGGCCCACCGATCCGGCCACCGAGGTGCTGCACGTCAGCGACCCGACCGTCGCGGTGGGCGGGCCCGCCGACGGCACCCAGCTCTGGCGGATCCGCGGCAACAGCCGGCAGACCCAGCCGGTGCGGTTCACCGGCTGCGACGTGCAGCTCGTCGGCCGCGTCGGCTTCGACGGCGCCATCCGGGCGCCACACCCGACGGAGCGGGGGTGGAAGCAGGTCGTCCGGGTCGACCCGCGCGAGGACGTGATCGTCGCGCTCCGGCCGGTCGCGCCGCCCCTGCCGTTCAAGATCGGCGACAGCGTACGGCTGCTCGATCCGCTCCGGCCGGCCGGCGCCCGGACCGGCTCGACCCCGGTCAGTCCGGTGGACGGCCGGCCCGCGGTGGTGGTGAACCAGCTCGTCAACCTGGGCTGGGAGTACCAGTGGCACAGCCAGCTCGGGGGTCACCGGGACCAGGGCATGACCCGTCCGCTGGTGCTGCGGGTGTCGCCCCGGGCGCCGACGGGCCTGACCGCGACCCCCGCGCCCGGCTCGGCCACCGCGCTGCCGGCGATCGCGCTGACCTGGACGGGCAACGGCAGCCGGCCACCGGCCACCAGTCACCTGCTCCAGCGGGCCACCGACGCCGCCTTCACGCAGGGGCTCACGGCGATCACCGTGGCGGCCACGGCGACCCGCCACACCGACGCCAGCGTCACCCCCGGGGTGACCTATCACTACCGGATCCGGGCGGAGAACGCGGCGAGCTGCTCCACGTGGTCCAACAGCGTGCCGGCCTCGGTGCACCTCGCCACGCCGGCCGGGTTGACCGCGGCGATCCCGCCGGCCGCGCCGCTGCGGATCGCGCTGCGCTGGGCCAACCGCTCCTTCGCCACCGGGATCGACGTGCAGCGGGCCACCAACCCGACGTTCAGCAGCGGGCCGGGCACCACCGCCATCGGCGTCGGCGACAACCACCTCGACGCCGCCGTCGCCCCGGACACCACGTACTACTACCGGGTGCGGACCACCTATCTCGGCGCGGCGTCGGCCTGGTCGACCGTGGCCAGGGCGACCACCCCGCCGGCGCCGGCCCCGCCCACGGGGGTGACGGCCACCGCGACGGCGCCCGGTCCGGACACGGCGACGGTGATCCTCGGCTGGACGTCCAGCGCCCCGGCCGCGCCGGGCGCGGGGTTCATCGTGCAGCGGGCCCTGGATCCGGCGTTCGGCCGGGAGGTGACGACGTTCACCGTCACCGGCCGGGGCTTCACCAACACCGGACTGGCGCGCGGCGTCACCTACCACTACCGGATCCGGTCGTTCAACGTCGTCGGCAGCTCCCCGTTCACCGGCCCGATCCCGGTGACCACGCCGCCGTGACCACCCGCACCCGGGCCCGCGTGCCCTGCGCCGATCGTGCTTTCGTGGTGGGCACGAAGGCCCTCAAGAAAGTGCCGAACCCGGCACCACGCCCGCATGATCGACCGGGCTGGGGGGTGCCCGTGGTCAGGGCGTGCGCAGTGGGGCGCCGACGCCGCGCAGCTCGGTCAGGGCCGAGGCGACACCGTGCAGCAGGTCGGTCGCCTCGGTGAGGCGGGAGGCGGCCGGATGCGCGGCGTCGGGGTGGGCCTCCCCGGCGACGTAGCCGGCGGCGGCCACGACCAGCCGTTCGTACGCGGCGACGCCCTGCTCCAGCTGCGAGGTCAGGGACCGGTGCGCCTCGGCCAGCGCCGGCCGGGCCTCGGCCGGGGCGAGCCGCAGCGCGCGGTCGACGCTGGCCACCCGGCCGGCGAGGTCCCGCAGCGACCGGTCGGCCTCGGCAGCCTCCAGCACGGCCGGCTCGGCCAGCCCCGTGAGCCGGCCGGTCATCCCGGCGAGGGTGAGGGCCGCCCGGTCCAGGCGGGCCCAGGGCTCGGCCGCGCTGGTGCCGCGCAACGCCACCCGGGAGCGCACCCGGCGGACCTCGGCCAGCACGCCGGGGCCGACGGGAAGCCGCTCGACGGCGGCGACCAGCCGGGCGCGGGAGCGCGCGGCGGCCTCGGCCGGGTCGAGCGCCGGCGGCGCCGGCTGCGCGGCCAGCGCCCGCAGGTCGATCCAGCGCCAGGCGGCGAGCGCCAACGCGCCGCCCGCCCCGGCCGCCCAGGCCGCGTCGGGCAGCCCCAGCCCGGCGTACGGGGCAAGCACGGCGGCAGCGCCGCTCAGACCGCCGGCCGTGACGCTCCACCGGCGCGCGGAACGCCGCAACCGGCTCAGGCGCCGGAAGTACCGCGTGCGCTCGTCTGCCACCTCTGCCTCCTCGACCCGGCCGCTCAGCCGGCGGCGGTGGTGTCTCCGGTGCCGCGCTCGCGGCCCATGCTCGCCCGGATCTCGTCCAGCCGGGCGGCAGCCGCCGGGTCGGCGGCCGGCGCGGCGGGCTGAGCCTGCTGCGCACCCGGTCGTTCCTGCTTGCCGCCGAGCTGCTCGCCGGCCATGCTCGAGCGGATCTGCTCCAGCCGCGAGGAGCCGGCCGAGTCGAGGGTCGACTTCTGGATCTCCAGCATGCGGCCCTCGACGGAGTTGCCGGCCAGCTCGGCGCGGCCCATGGCCGTCGCGTACCGCTGCTCGATGCGGTCGCGCACCTCGTCGAGCGAGGGCGTGTTGGCGGGGGCGGTCAGCGCCGACATCGACTCCAGCGAGCGGGCCACGGTCTCCTGCATCTTGGCCTGCTCGAGCTGGCTGAGCAGCTTGGTGCGCTCGGCGAGCTTCTGCTGCAGGATCATCGAGTTGTTCTCGACCGCCCGGCGGGCCTGGGCGGCGGCACCGAGCGCCTGGTCGTGCAGCGTCTTGAGGTCCTCCGTGGCCTGCTCGGCCGAGACCAGCTGGGTGGCGAGGGTCTGCGCGGACTGCTCGTAGCGGCCGGCCTCGGTCTCGTCGCCCCGGGCGCGGGCCTGGTCGGCGAGGACCAGGGCCTGGCGGGCGTTGGCCTGCAACCGCTCGACCTCGGACATCTGACGGGACAGCTTCATCTCCAGCTGCCGCTGGTTGCCGATCACGGCGGCGGCCTGCTGGACCAGCCCCTGGTGCTGGCGCTGGGCCTCCTCGATGGCCTGCTGGATCTGCACCTTCGGATCGGCGTGCTCGTCGATCCTGGCGCCGAAGAGCGCCATCAGGTACTTCCACCCCTTGACGAACGGGTTCGCCATCTTTGCGTTGTCCCCTCAGTAGCGTCGCTCCGCCTCGACCGAGCCGGGCGCTCCCGGCCGGCTCCGGCGCGGGCAGTGGCTCCATGGTCCCAGCCGGGCGCCACCTGAGCGCCCGTACCGGCGAGCGAAGCGAGCGCCGACGCCGTCCGCGATCAAGGGTACGCGGCGCGGTCGAGGCCGACCACGTGGCGCGACAGCGAGCCGGGTCAGGCGGCGCAGACCACGTCGCGCTCGCTGCCCCGGACCCGGGAGCTGCGCAGGGTGGCCTTGAGCGGGGAGTCCTGGCGGACCTGGACGGCGACCGTGCCGTCCGAGCTGACCTGGTGCACGCCCCGACCCGCGCTCCTGCGCACGGCGACGGCCGCGGCGGGCACGGCCTGCTCGTCCTGCACGGGCACCAGCACGCCGGGCATCTGCTCGGCGAGCGCGACGGTGTCGCTGACCTCGCGCAGCAGCTCGGACAGGCGGGCGCCGAGGGCGTCGCAGATCGCCGCCAGCAGCTCGCTGGAGGGCTCCTTCTGGCCGCGCTCGATCTCCGACAGGTAGCCGAGGCTGACGTTGGCGGCGGAGGAGACTTCGCGCAGGGTGCGGTGCTGCCCCTGCCGGCGCGCCCGCAGTGCGTCACCGATCACACGGCGTAGCAGGACCACTCGCACCTCCCCCTGAGGGACACCACTCGTCCACTCGTCCACGCGGCCGACCGGCGCATTCGAGCCGGGGCGGTCGCCGGAGCCTTCCCGCAACCGTACCCGCTGCGGGCCCCCACGACATCCCACCCCGCCCCTCGGATCCGCGGAGAGCCGTCAGCGCCGCCGCGCGCCGGCCGGGTCGCTACGCCCGCCGTCGGTCCCGGTCGCCTCGGCATCGGCCTGGGCCGCGTCGGTCTCGTGGATCCGCGCGGCGAGCAGCCGCAGGGCCTCGACGACCGCGGCGGAGCGGATGTGGTCGCGGCCACCGTCCAGGTCGAGCTGCCGGACCCGGGTGCCGGACGGCCCGGCCACCGCGACGTAGACCAGCCCGACCGGCTTACCGTCCTGCGGCTCCGGGCCGGCCACCCCGGTGGTGGCCAGGCCCCAGTCGGCGCCGCAGCGTCGCCGCCCACCCTCCGCGAGGGCCACCGCCACGTCCGGGTCCACCGGCCCCCGCTCGGCCAGCAGGTCCTCGGGTACGTCGGCAAGTCGCGACTTGAGCTCGGTGGCGTAGACCACCAGGCCGCCCCGGAAGATCCCACTCACCCCCGCGATCTCCACGATCGAGGCCGCCAGCAGGCCGCCCGTCAGCGACTCGACGGTGGCCAGGGTCTCGTGCCGTTCCGAAAGGCTGTGCACCACGCCGGCCGCCGGGCTACCGACCGGCCGCGCTCCGTCAGCGTCACTGTCCATGACCCGGATCCTTTCCCCGCCCCGCCGGCCCTACTCATCCTCGCCTATCGCACGGGCGCGGGCAGGACCGCCGGGACCGGTCAGCTCCGGCGGCGCAGCCGGAGGGCCTGGGCGACGTAGTCGAAGCCGGTGAGCACCGTGACGCCGACCGCGGCGGTCATGATCCACGGGCCGACGGCGGCGAGCGCGTCCGGCATCGGCCACAAATACCACGTGATGGCCAGGATCTGGAGCGCGGTCTTGAGCTTGCCGCCCCGGCTGGCCGCGATGACGCCGTGCCGGATCACCCAGAAGCGCAGCGCGGTGATGCCCAGTTCGCGCACGAGGATCACGGCGGTCACCCACCAGGGCAGCCGGTCGTACCAGGAGAGCAGCAGCAGCGCGGCCCCGGTGAGCGCCTTGTCCGCGATCGGGTCGGCGACCTTGCCCACCGACGTGACCAGGGCGAACCGGCGGGCGATCCAGCCGTCCACCAGGTCGGTCGCGGAGGCGACGGCGAAGATCAGGCAGGCGACCATCCGCCAGCCGACATGGGTCATCGCCGAGGCGACCACGGACGCCGCGAAGACCGGCACCAGGGCCAGCCGCAGCGCGGTGAGCGCGTTGGCCGCGTTCAGCACGGGCACGCGGGCCACCACCGGCGCGGGCGTCGGGTCCGCCGCCCCGGTCACCGCCGCACCCCGCTGCGGCCTCCGTGGCGCACCTGGCACACCACCACGCGGTTCCCCCGCTCCGTCCGGACCCGCCGTCACCGTGTTGCGCCGGGCGCAGCCGAGATCATCTCATCCGGGACCGCGACGAGGTCCACCCCTTCGGTGCCCGTGACCGTCGCCCGCACCAGGTCGCCGGGGCGCAGCGCGGCCAGGTCCACCCCGCCGTCGGACGGGGCCACGAGGGTGGTCGAGCCGTCGACCTCGGGAGCCTGGTGGGCCGCCCGTCCCTCGACCACACCATCGTCGACCGAGTCGACCAGGACCTCGACCGTGGAGCCCAGGCGCTCCTCGGCACGCTGCGAGCAGAGCTCGTCGGCGAGCGCGGCGAGCCTGTCGTAGCGGCGCTTGACCGTGGCGGCGGAGACCTTGCCGGGCAGCCCGGCGGCCTCGGTGCCGTCCTCGTCGCTGTAGTCGAACACCCCGATGGCGTCGAGCCGCGCCTCGCTCAGGAACCGGACCAGCTCCTGGTAGTCGGCGCGGCTCTCGCCCGGGAAGCCGACGATGAAATTGCTGCGCGCGCCCGCGTCCGGGGCCAGCGCGCGGGCGCTCGCCAGCAGCTCCAGGAACCTCTCGGTGGAGCCGAAGCGGCGCATCCGGCGCAGCACCGGCTCACTGGAGTGCTGGAACGACAGGTCGAAGTAGGGCGCCACGCCCGACGTGGTGGCGATCGCCTCGACCAGGCCGGGCCGGGTCTCCGCCGGCTGGAGGTAGCTCGCCCGCACCCGCACGATGCCGTCGATCGCGGCGAGCTGCGGCAGCAGCTTCTCCAGCGCCCGGGGGTCGCCCAGGTCCTTGCCGTACGAGGTGGAGTTCTCGCTGACCAGCACCAGCTCGCGTACGCCGGTCCTGGCCAGCCACTCCGCCTCGGCGAGCAGCTCGTCCGGCGTACGCGAGACGAAGGCGCCGCGGAAGGCGGGGATGGCGCAGAACGCGCAGCGCCGGTCGCAGCCGCTGGCGAGCTTGAGCGAGGCGACCGGGCCGGTGTCGAGCCGGTGGCGCAGCACCTGACGCAGGTGGGCCGGGGTGTGCTCGTCGGTCTCGGTGACGCCCCGCACCGGGGTGCCGTGCCCGGGCAGCGACACTCCGCTGTCGCGCCGGGAGACAGGGGTGAGGGGCAGCAGCTCGCGCCGGTCGCGCGGGGTGTGCGCGCCGATCCGCTCGCCGGCCACCACCGCGTCCAGCCGGGCGGCGATGTCCGGGTAGTCGTCGAAGCTCAGCACCGCCTGCGCCTCGGGGAGGCTGTCGGCCAGCTCGCGGCCGTAGCGCTCGGCCATGCAGCCGGCGGCGACCACCTTGGCGCCGGTGTCGGCGGCGGCCAGCAGGGTCTGGATGGAGTCCTGCTTTGCCTTCTCCACGAAGCCGCACGTGTTGACGACCACCACGTCGGCGCCCTCGCCGTCGGTGGTGACCTGCCAGCCGTCGGCATGCAGCCGGGCGGCCAGTTCCTCCGAGTCGACCTCGTTGCGGGCACAGCCCAGGGTCAGCAGGGCGACCCGGCGGCCGTCGGCGGGGGAAGGGGAGGTGGCAGACACCATCCGAGGGTACCGGGCGGGCCGGTGGCGGCCGTCAACGGCGGGCCGCCCGCGTCGGCCGCCGCACACGCCCCGCCGCCGCGCCCGGCTCAGGCCACCGCCGCGGCGACCCGGACCAGCCGGTCGAGCAGGAAGACCTCCGTGCCGGCCAGGCCGGTCGCGCAGAAGAGCGAGACCTGGTCCGGGCCGGTCCGGCCGGGGACCGCGCCGGCCAGCACCGCGCCCAGGTCGCGCAACCGCCCGGCGTACGCGGGCAGCGTCGCCAGCATCGGCGGGTCGTACGCGGCGGCCTGCGCCGGCGAGTCGGTCACCAGCAGGTGGGCCGCGTCCAGCAGGTCGATGCCGAACTCGTGCCGGTCGACCTGCTTGAAGCCGACCGCGTTGACGTGGGTGCCGGGGGCCAGGTCGGCGGCGTCGAGCACGGGGTCGGCGGCGGTGGTGGCGAGCACCACGACGTCGCGGTCGCGGACGGCGGCCCGCGCCGAGTCGACCGCCCGCGCCGACACGCCCAGCTCGGCGCGGACCCGGGCGGCGAACGCCTCCCGCCGGACGGCGGAGCGGCTGTGCACGGTGACCTCGCGCAGCGGGCGGACGGCGGCGGCGGCCCAGACCTGGGTCCACGCCTGCCCGCCCGAGCCGATCACGCCGAGGGTGGCGGCGTCGGGCCGGGACAGGGCGTCCACGGCGACCCCGCCGAGCCCGCCGGTACGCCGCGAGCCCAGCTCCTCCCCGACCGCCACCGCCCGTACGGCCCCGGTGCGCCCGTCGTGCAGCACGACCACCTGCTCGCTCTGCGGGTGCCCGAACGTGTCGTACGAGCGGAAGCCGTACCACTCGCCGGTGAGATGACCGGCGGTGAGCACCATCCGTCCCCCGCCCAGCGGCGCGGCGGCCCGGGGCGGGGCCACCAGCCGGCCGGCGTACGCGGCGAGCAGGGCGTCCCGCATCGCGGCGACCGTGGCGGGGGCGTCCAGCGCGGCGGCGACCTGGGCATCGTCGAAGAGCAGCGGCATGTCCCGATACTGCGAGTTGAAGCGAGGTTCAGGTCAAGCCGCGGTGGCCCGGCTCACCCGGGACACCGCCCGGGGCGGTGCTACCGTCGGTCGTGGCGGCCCCAGGTCGCCCCGGACGAGTGGTGGGCGTACCCGGTCAGGCCAAGACGCCCCGCGTGTGTGTTGCCGAGCCCACTCGTCCCGGCCCCCGGCGGTCCGGGCGCCGACACGGAGGTGTTCCCCCATGGCCTGGATCGTGCTGGTGGTCTCCGGACTTCTCGAGACCGCGTGGGCGGTCTCCCTCGACCGCAGCGCCGGCTTCACCCGGCTCGTACCGTCGCTGGTCTTCGTGGTGACCCTGGTGCTCAGCATGGCCGGCCTGGCGTACGCGCTGCGCGAGATCCCGGTCGGCACCGGCTACGTCGTCTGGGTCGGCATCGGGGCGGTCGGCACCGCCCTGGTCGGGATGCTCGCGCTGAACGAGCCGGCGAGCCTGCCCCGAATCGCCTGCCTGCTGCTGGTGGTCGCCGGCGTCGTCGGCCTGAAGGTCTTCCACTGACACGGTGTCCGCGGGCCGAGGCGTGACGGGCGACCACAGTGGGTAGAGCTGTGCCTGGCACCGGAAGGCTCTCACCCACGGAGGCAGACATGGCCAACATGCACTCGACCGCCCGCCCACGCACCAACGCCGCCCGCATCTGCACGATCGTGGCGTTCGTCTTCGCGGTCCTCGCGCTCCTGCTCAACCCGCTCATCTTCGGCGTGATCGGGCTGGTCCTGGGCATCGTCGGCGCCGTGCTCGGCGACAAGCCGCTCGGCTGGTACGCCGCCGCCGCCAACGTGGCCGCCATCGTGGTCAGCCTGCTGATCATCAACGCGCTCGTCAACAACTGACCCACCGCTCCCCCGGCGGAGACCGGGCCCGCCGGCGTGCCGGCGGGCCCGTCGCGTGTGTCGTGAGCCCAGGCGGGGCGAGCGTGGACACGGTGCAGCAATGCTCCCTCCCGGCCCGGTCGGACGACGTACGGCCGACGGCCTCACTCGCCGCCGCGCAGGCCGAGCAGGACCTCCTCCAGCTCGTCCGGCTTGACCAGCACGTCGCGGGCCTTGGACCCCTCGGACGGGCCGACCACGCCCCGGGTCTCCATGAGGTCCATCAGCCGGCCCGCCTTGGCGAAGCCGACCCGCAGCTTGCGCTGGAGCATCGAGGTCGAGCCGAACTGCGAGGTGACCACCAGCTCGACCGCCTGGACCAGCAGGTCCAGGTCGTCGCCGATCTCCTCGTCGACCTTCTTCTTGCCGGTGTCGGGCGCGGCGAGCACGTCGGGGCGGAACTCCGGCTCGCGCTGGTCCTTGCAGAACTTCACCACGTCGGCGATCTCGCGCTCGGTCACCCAGGCGCCCTGGATCCGGACCGGCTTCGAGGCGCCCATCGGCAGGAACAGCCCGTCGCCGCGGCCCAGCAGCTTCTCCGCGCCCGGCTGGTCGAGGATGACCCGCGAATCGGCCAGCGAGGAGGTGGCGAACGCCAGCCGGGACGGCACGTTGGCCTTGATCAGGCCGGTGACCACGTCGACCGACGGGCGCTGGGTGGCCAGCACCAGGTGGATGCCGGCGGCGCGGGCGAGCTGGGTGATCCGGACGACCGAGTCCTCCACGTCGCGGGGGGCCACCATCATCAGGTCGGCCAGCTCGTCCACGATCACCAGCAGGTACGGGTAGGGGCGCATCTCCCGCTCGCTGCCCGGCGGCGCCTTGATCTCGCCGTTGCGCACCTTGCGGTTGAAGTCGTCGATGTGCCGGACCCCGTTGGCCGCGAGGTCGTCGTAGCGCATGTCCATCTCGCGGACGACCCACTCCAGCGAGTCGGCCGCCTTCTTGGCGTTGGTCACGATCGGCGTGACCAGGTGCGGGATACCCTCGTAGCCGGTCATCTCGACCCGCTTCGGGTCGATCAGCAGCAGCCGCACCTCGTCCGGGGTGGCCCGGGTGAGAATGGACACCAGCAGCGAGTTCAGGCAGGACGACTTGCCCGCGCCGGTCGCGCCCGCGATCAGGATGTGCGGCATCTTGGCGAGGTTGGCCACCACGTAGCCGCCCTCGATGTCCTTGCCGAGCGCCACCACCATCGGGTGGTGGTCGCTGGTGGCGGCCCGCGAACGCAGCACGTCGCCGAGCGCCACGTTCTCCGGGTCGGTGTTCGGGATCTCCACGCCGACCGCGCTCTTGCCCGGGATCGGGCTGAGGATCCGCACGTCCGGCGACTTCACCGCGTAGGCGATGTTGCGGGAGAGCTGGGTGATCCGCTCGACCTTGACGCCCGGACCCAGCTCCACCTCGTAACGGGTGACCGTCGGCCCGCGGGTGAACCCGGTCACGGCGGCGTCCACGCCGAACTGCTCGAAGACGCCGGTCAGCGCGACGATCACCTCGTCGTTGGCCTTGCTCCGGGACTTCGGGGCCGCCCCGCCGCCGAGCATGTTCGCCGGCGGCAGCGTGTAGTCGCCCGCCAGGCCGGTCAGCGCGAGCTGCTCGGCCCGGGTCGGGGCGGGCGAGTGCTCCGGCGGCTCGGCCGGCTTGCGGCTGGCCGGGACTCGGCCCGGGGGCTTGCGCGGCAGGACCAGGGTGTCCTGCATGTCCACCCCGTCGAGGTCCTCGTCGAACTCCGCCGGGTCGAGCGGCGGCGGGGCCGCCCGCTTCGCCGGGCGCCTGCGGGGCGCCGGCTTCGCGGGCGCCTCGTCCTCCTCCTCCTGCCCGACCGGCGGGGCGATCCGGGTGCCGAACAGCAGGCCGAGCCGCTCCGGCACCTTCATGATCGGGGTCGCGGTCACCACCAGCAGACCGAAGACCAGCAGCAGGACCAGCAGCGGCACGGCCACCCAGGCGGTGACCGCCCGCTCCATCAGGCTGCCGACGCCCGCGCCGACCAGGCCGCCGGCGAAGTCGCGCTGGCCCGCGTCCGCCGGATCCTGTCCGATGTGCAGCATCGCGGCGGTGGCGACCAGCATGGACGTCCAGCCGACCAGGCCGCGGCCGCGGTGCTCGGGGTCGACGGGCTCACGCATCAGCCGCCAGGCGCCGATCATCAGCAGCACCGGCACCACGACCGAGATCGCCCCGAGGAAGAGCCGGAAGGTGTCGGCCAGCCGCGCGCCGACCGGGCCGGCCCCGGAGAACCAGAGGGCCACCGCGCTGAGCAGGGCGAGGCCGAAGACCAGCAGGCCCGCGCCGTCACGGCGCTGCTCCGGGTCGAGCCCCCGGGCGGAACCGGCCTGCCGGAACGCCCAGCCGACGCCGTGCGCCATCCCCATCCACAGTGCGCGGACCGCCTGCCCGACGATCGGGCCCGGGCCGGGCCGGGCCGCCGGCCGCCGCCGGGGCGCCGCCCGGCCGGCCTTCTTCGCCGGCTGACGGGCACGACTGTTCGTGGTGCCACGCGGCGACGCGCCGCGCCGCCGGCTCGCCTGATTGGTACGGCCCGCCATAGCATCAACCTAATGGCGTGACCCGGCAGATCGCCGCCTTTCCGGGTCGTGTCCGCGTGTCGCAGCGCGGGCCCCGCCGCGTCGCGTGATATCTGCCTCAGAAGGGATGCCCCCATGGCGTCGCCGGGAACCGAGGACGGCCGGGAGGCCCCCCTGACCGGACACCCGGGGGCGCTGGAACCGCTCACCGGCGAGCTGATCGCCGCCGTGCTGGCCAGCCGGGGATACCGCGTCGAGACCGACGCCGACGGCGACCTGGTCGGCCGCTGGGACGACAGCCTGATCTGGTTCCTGCGCCCCGGCACCGCCGGAGAGCTGCTCCAGGTCCGCACCCTGACCGCGCCGACGTTCCCGATCGAGTACGTGCCGGCGCTGCACGCGTTCTGCAACGCCTGGAACCACGACCGGCTCTGGCCGAAGGCGTTCGTGCACGTCGAGGACGACGGGCGGGCCCGCGTCTGCGGCGAGGTCATCACCGACCTGGAACGCGGCGTCACCGCACACCAGCTCGACCAGCTCCTCGACTGCGGCATCGCCACCGGCTGCCAGCTCGCCACCGAGGTGGCCCGGCTGCCGGGCGGGGTGGTGGCGTGACGGACCGGAGCGGGGACCTGGCGGGTCGCGGCCTCGACCCGTTCGGGTTGCCCGGCTGGTGGAGCGGGCTGCGGCGCGGGGGCCGGCAGCCCGACCCCGCGCTGGCCGGCGCGCTCGCCGACGCTCGCGACTCGCCCGACGGCGAGGCCCGCAGCACCGAGCTGGAGCGGATCGCCGCGCACGCCGACGCCACGGGTGACGACCGGACGGCGCTGGCGGCCCGCTTCACGCTGATCGAGGCGTGCCTCCTGCACGGGGAGCGGTGGCGGTCGGTCGAGCCCGTGCGCCGCTGCCTCGCCACCGCCGAGCGCCGCCCCGACCTGCTCGCGGCAGACCGGGCCGAGGCGCTGCGTCGTTACCAGCGGCACGCGGTCGAGGCCCTGCTCGGCTCCCCCCGGGTAGGGCTGGACCAGGCACGGGCCATGCTGGACGACCTCGCCACGCGTGCCGCCGACGATCCGGCGGCGGTCGCCGAGCTGCGCTGCCGCGTCGCCGACCACCTCGGCGACGAGCCCACCGCCCGACGGTGGTACGAGCGCTGGTCGACGGCCGGTCCGGGACCGGTCGGCGGCTGCCCGGACTGCGCGGCGGCCCGACGGGCCGAACTGCTCGCCGGCTGGGGCGACCACCCGGCCGCGCTGGCCGCGCTGCGAAACGTCCCGGCCGGGACCGTCGACTGCACCGAGCAGCCGGAACGGACGCTGGCCGCCGGGCTGCTGTCCTGGCTACGGGCCGGGGAGCCGGAGCGGGCGGCCGAGGCGCACGTGCGGGCGTACCGGCGGCACCGGCGGGAGCGGGCCGCCTTCCCGCTGCTCGCCGCGCACCTGCGGTGGTGTGCGCTGGCCGGACACCCCGCCCGGGGCCTCGACGTCCTCGCCGAGCAGCTGCCCCGGCTGGACCGGCCGCACGACGACCTGTCCGCGATGGAGTTCGCCGCCGCCGGGGCGCTGGTCTGTGCCCTCGCCGTCGAGGCGGGGCTCGGCGGGCGCACGGTGCACCGCCCGGCGTACGGGGTGCGCCCGGCCGCCGACCTCGACGTGGCCACGCTGGGCGCCACCCTGCTCGGGGTGGCCACCGCGCTGGCCGGCAGCTTCGACGCCCGCAACGGCACCGGTCACCAGTCCGGCCGGATCGCGTCCTGGCTGGCCGAGCGGCCGGCCGCCGCGCCGGTGCCCCTGCCGCCCGACGACGACCCGGACGACGACGCCGACGACCTGCCCCACGAGGAGCCGCCGGACGGGGAGCCGCGCCCGCTGAGCCTGGCGATGATCACCGCCGTCCTGGACCGGCGCGGGGACCGGTACGCCGTGGACGAGCGCGGCGCCGTCACGGGCCGGTGGGGCGAGGCGCTGATCCAGTTCCGGCGCGTCGGCGAGCGGGGCGAGATCCTCCAGGCCCGGTCCGTGGCGAGCCGCCGGCTGCCGGCCGAGCGGCTCGTCGAGGCGTACGCCTTCTGCAACGCCTGGAACCACGACCGGTTGCTGCCGAAGGCGTACGTGCACGAGGGGGAGGGTGAGCTGCTGCTGGCCGGCCACGTCGCCACCGACCTGGCGCACGGGGTGGCCCCCGACCAGCTCAGGGTCCTGCTCGACGCGGCCGTGGAGACCGGCGTGGCGTACGCCGAGGCGGTGGCCGCGCTGCCCTGACCCTTCACGGCCGGACCTACGGCGACGCCCGCCGGCACACGGGGTGCGGGCGGGCGTCGCGGCGGCGCGGGGTCAGACCTCGACGACGGTGGGGACGATCATGGGCCGCCGCCGGTACGCGTCGTTCACCCACCGTCCCACGGTGCGCCGGACGATCTGCTGGAGCTGGTGCGGGTCGGTGATGCCGTCGGAGGCGGCCCGGTTCAGGGCCTCGGTGACCAGCGGGATCACCGGGTTGAACGCCTCCGGGTCCTCCGAGAAGCCCTTCGCCGACAGGGTCGGGCCGCCCACCACCTTGCCGGTCACCGAGTCGACCACCACGGTGGTGGCGATGAACCCGCCGTCGCCGAGGATCCGGCGCTCGGTGAGCAGCGACTCGCTGACGTCGCCGACGGCGAGGCCGTCGACGTAGACGTAGCGGCTCTTCACGTGCCCGACGAGGCTGGCCCGGCCCTCGACGAGGTCGACGACGTCGCCGTCCTCGCAGAGCACCACCCGGTCGGGGGCGACGCCGGACTCGATGCCGAGGCGCGCGTGCGCGCGCAGGTGCCGCCACTCGCCGTGCACCGGCATCAGGTTGCTCGGTCGGACCACGTTGAGCAGGTAGAGCAGCTCACCGGCGGGCGCGTGGCCGGAGACGTGCACCTTGGCCACGTCCTTGTGCACCACCACGGCGCCGGCCCGGGCCAGCCGGTTGATCACCCGGTAGACCGAGGTCTCGTTGCCGGGCACCAGCGACGAGGCGAGCACCACCGTGTCGCCGGGGGCGATGGTGATGTGCCGGTGGTCGCCGCTGGCCATCCGGCCCAGGGCGCTCATCGGCTCGCCCTGCGAACCGGTGGACATCAGCACGATCTGCTCGGGCGGCATGTTCGTCGCCTCTTCGATCCCGACGACCAGCCCGGCCGGGATGTTGAGCAGCCCCAGGTCCCGGGCGATGCCCATGTTGCGGACCATGGAGCGGCCGATCAGGGCGACCTTGCGGCCGTGCTCGGCGGCGGAGTCGAAGACCTGCTGCACCCGGTGCACGTGCGACGCGAACGACGCGACGATGATCCGGCCCTTGGCCTTCGCGAAGATCGAGTCGAGCACCGGCCCGATCTCCCGCTCGGGCGTGACGAAGCCGGGGATCTCCGCGTTGGTGGAGTCCGAGAGCAGCAGGTCCACGCCCTCGGCGCCAAGCCGGGCGAACCCGGCCAGGTCGGTGATGCGGCCGTCCAGCGGAAGCTGGTCCATCTTGAAGTCGCCGGTGTGCAGCACCAGGCCGGCGGGGGTGCGGATGGCCACCGCGAGCGCGTCGGGGATCGAGTGGTTGACCGCGAAGAACTCGCACTCGAACGGGCCGAGCCGTTCCCGGCCCCCCTCCCGCACGGTCAGCGTGTAGGGCTGGATCCGCCGCTCGGCGAGCTTCGCCTCGACCAGGGCGAGGGTGAACTGGGAGCCGACCAGCGGGATGTCGGGCTTGTGCGCGAGCAGGTACGGCACCGCGCCGATGTGGTCCTCGTGACCGTGGGTCAGCACGATCGCCTGGACGTCGTCGAGCCGGTCCAGGATCGGACCGAAGTCGGGCAGGATCAGGTCGACCCCGGGCTGCTCGACGTCGGGGAAGAGCACCCCGCAGTCGACCACCAGCAGCTTGCCGTCGTACTCGAAGACGGTCATGTTGCGACCGATGGCGCCGAGCCCGCCGAGCGGGATGACCCGCAGCCCACCCTCCGGCAGCGGCGGGGGCAGTTCCGTCTCGAAGTGCGCCTCGGTCACGCGTCCACCTCATTCTGCGACGCCGTCACTCGGCGTCCGTCGTGTGATCTGGTCATTCGGGCAGTTCCACGCCCGCCGCCGCGCTGTCCGCGCGGAGCTGGGCGATCTCGTCGTCGGTCGCGTCCACCAGCGGCGAACGCACCGGTCCGGCGGGCTTCCCGGCGGCCGCCAGGCCCGCCTTCACCAGGATCACGCCCTGGGTACGGAAGATGCCGGTGAACAGCGGCAGCAGCCGCCGGTGCAGGCTCAGCGCGGTGGCGGTGTCCCCCGCGTCGTACGCCTCGATCATCTGCTTGGTGAGCACGCCGGTGAAGTGGGTCGAGGTGCCGACCACGCCGACGCCGCCCACGGCCAGCGACGGCAGGGTCAGCGAGTCCTCTCCGCTGTAGACGGCGAGGTTCGTCCGGCTGGTGACCCAGCTCGTGGCGGTCAGGTCGCCCTTGGCGTCCTTCACCGCGACGATCCGGGCGTGTTCGGCCAGGCGCACGATCGTCTCGGTGGCGATCGGCACGCCCGCCCGGTGCGGGATGTCGTAGAGCATCACCGGCAGGCCGGTGGCGTCCGCGACCGCGGTGAAGTGCCGCAGCAGCCCGCTCTGCGGTGGCTTGTTGTAGTAGGGGGTGACCACGAGCAGACCGTGCGCGCCCGCCTTCTCGGCGGCCACGGAGAGCTCGATGGTGTGGCGGGTGTCGTTGGTGCCGACCCCGGCCACGACCTTGGCGCGGTCGCCGACGGCCTCCACCACGGCCCGGATCAGCTGTTCCTTCTCCGCCTCGGTGGTGGTCGGCGACTCGCCGGTGGTGCCGTTGACCACCAGCGCATCGTTGCCCTGCTCGTCGACCAGGTAGCTGGCGAGCTGCGCGGCGCCGTCGAGGTCGAGCGAGCCGTCGGCGGTGAACGGCGTCACCATGGCCGTGAGCACTCGCCCGAAGGGGCGGGACACCGCCCGGGTGGGCGTGTCAGGGTGGTCGTGCGTCATGCCACCAACCTAGCGGACGACCACCGACGCCCCGCCGGGGAAGGGCTCAGGACAGCTCTGCGTGCGGGCTGGCGGCCACCTCGGTGCCGTCGGGCAGGGCCGAGATGACGAAGTCGGCGAAGACGTTCGGGGCGACGCCCTGGAGCTGCCGCAGGCATTCCACCGCCAGCTCGCGGATCTCCACGTCGGCGTGCTCCGTGGCGCGCATGGCGACGAAGTGCCGCCAGGCCCGGTAGTTGCCGGTGACCACGATGCGGGTCTCGGTGGCGTTGGGCAGCACCGCGCGGGCCGCCTGGCGCGCCTGCTTGCGCCGCAGCGTGGCGTTCTCCACGTCGGCGAAACGCCGCTCCAACCCCTCCAGCAGCTCGTTGTACGCGCGCACGCTCGCCTCGGCGGCCTCCACGAACCTCTTGTGCAGCTCCGGGTCGTCGGCGATCACCGAGGGCTCGACCATGGCGGCGTCGCGCTCCGGCACGTACCGCTGGGAGAGCTGGGAGTACGAGAAGTGCCGGTGCCGGATCAGCTCGTGCGTGAAGGAGCGGGACACCCCGCTGAAGTAGAAGCTGACCGAGCCGTGCTCCAGCACGCTCAGGTGGCCGACCTCCAGGATGTGCGCGAGGTAGCCCGCGTTGGTGGCGGTGGCCGGGTTCGGCTTCTTCCAGCTCTGGTAGCAGGCCCGGCCGGCGAACTCCGCCAGTGCCTGGCCGCCCTCGGCGTCGGTCGACCACGGCACCTCTTCGGGTGCCTCGAAGTGGGTCCACGCGACGAGCTTGACCTGGGGCTGCACCATCTCCGGCATTCCTGGGACTGTAGTGGCGTCGCCCCGGCCCGCCCAAGCCAGGCTCGCCGGGTGCAATGTCGGTCACCGGCGGCCGGATCGCGGTCGCCCGACGAAGTGAGCGGGGGTGACGGCAGGTTCGTGCGTGCCCTTTCGAGCTGAGTCGGCTACGACATCGCGCGCGCTGGCGGCGGACGTGGGCGGCCGGCGGCACGACGCCACGCGGGCGGCCGGCGGCGGGACCCCCACGCGGGCAGCCGGCCGGAGGACCTCCGCGCCGGCGGGACGCGCACCGGTCGCACGCGCACGCGCCGGCGTGCGCGACCGGCACGGCTGCCCCCGACGTACGCCGGACGGGCTCATCGCCGCCGGGACGCCGGACGGGCTCATCGCCCGCGGCCTCCCTCCGTGGCCCCACGGAAGGGAGGCCGCGGCTGCTGATGTCGTAGACGATTCAGCTCGAAAGGGCGCGTGTGGCGGTTGGTCACCGGGCGGACGGACGGCAGGTTCGTAGGCGCGACCGGCCGGCGGAGACGCGGACGTCGGACCAGGCGCCACCGCCCAGCGGCAGGCACAGACGTCGGGCTCGGCGCGGGGCGAGGGTCAGACGTAGAGGGAGGTGAACGGTGCCCAGGGGAGGTTGCGCAGGATCGTGAAGGCCAGCCAGGAGGCCAGGAAGACGCCGATCACCCGGGAGCTGATCCGCAGCTCGGGCAGGCGCCAACCGAACGCCTGCCGGCCCGCCCAGGCGACGAAGAGGTACGCCAGGAAGGGCAGCGCGAAGACGAAGAGGAAGTGGTGCCGGGCGGCGGCCGGCAGGTCGGCGTGCAGCACGTACCAGAGTGCGCGGGTGCCGCCGCAGCCCGGGCAGTCCAGCCCGGTGGTGAGCTTGAGCAGACAGGTCGGCGCGGCGTCGGGCGCCGAGCGGGTGGGGTCGCTGATCAGCGCGTAGCCGATGCCGGCGGCGACGCAGCCGAGCGCGGCCAGCGGCACCGCCCAGCGCGGGGAACGCTCGTAGAGGCGGACGACGAAGCGGGTGAGCCGGTCCGGCTCGGCGACGGGATAGGCAGCCGCCCCCGGATAGGGCGAGCCCGGGTGGGGTGCCCCGGGGTGGGGCGAGCCCGGGTGGGGCGGAGCCTGGTCCGTGGGCCATCCGCCAGTCGGTGCGGCCGGGTCCGCCGGGCGCGGGGCGTCGAGCCCACCCGTCTGCTGCGGATGCGACGGGGAGGCCGGTCCGTCAACGCTCGTCACGTCGCTCACCGTACACCGGCCACGCCCACCAGCGCGGCGGCCAGCGGGCCGGCCAGGTCGCCGGCGGCGGGCGGGGCCACCGCGTCCAGGCCCAGCCAACCGGCGAGGCGGTGCAGCTCGGCGGCGAGCGCCAGCGCGGTCTCCCCCCGGTCGACGCCCGGCTCGCCCCAGGCGGCCGGCACCAGCAGCACGCCGGCCTTCCGGTCGGCCTTCAGGTCGACCCGGGCCGTGAACCGCTCCCCCTGCAGGAAGGGCAGCACGTAGTAGCCGTGCACCCGCTGCGGGGCCGGCACGTAGATCTCGATGCGGTAGTTGAAGTCGAAGAGCCGCTCGGTGCGGGCCCGCTCCCAGACCAGCGGGTCGAACGGGCTGACCAGCGTGTGGTGGCGCACCCAGCGGGGCAGCCGCGCCCCGGCGTGCAGCCAGGCGGGCCGCCGCCAGCCCTGCACGGCGACCGGCAGCAGCTCGCCCGCCTCGACCAGGTCGGCGATGGCCTGCCGGGCGCCCGCCACCGGCAGCCGGAAGTAGTCGCGCAGCTCCGGCTCGGCGGCCACCCCGAGCGATCGCGCGGCGATGCCCACCAGCGCGCGGTGCGCGTCCGCGTCGGTCGGCGTGGGCGCGTCGAGCACCTCGGCCGGCAGCACCCGCTCCGGCAGGTCGTAGCGGCGGGCGAACGACGTGGTGCGGTCGGCGGTGGTGACCTCCCCCGCCCAGAAGAGGAACTCCAGCGCCCGCTTCACCGCGGACCAGTTCCACCCCCAGTTTCCGGTCTCCCGCGGGGCGTCGTGCTCGATCTCGGCGGCCGTGAGCGGACCCCGGGCGGCCACCTCGTCGCGGACCCAGGCCACCAGGTCGGGCTGCTCCTGGGCGATGCGCCGCATCCCGCCCCAGGCCTCCGAGCGGGCCCGCGCCATCCGCCAGCGCAACACCGGGTGCAGCCCGACGGGCACCAGCGACGCCTCGTGTCCCCAGTATTCGAACAGCTCCCGGGGGCGGCGGTAGGCGGCGGTGTCCAGCAGCGCGGTCGGGTAGGGCCCGAGCCGGCTGTAGAGCGGCAGGTAGTGCGCCCGTTGCAGCACGTTGACCGAGTCCATCTGGATCAGCCCGACCCGGTCGAGGACCCGGCGCAGGTGCCGGCGGGTGGGCGCGCCGCCGGGTGCGGGGTCGGCGAAGCCCTGGGCGGCGAGCGCCACCCGGCGGGCCTGGGCGAGCGAGAGCGATTCCGGTGCGGCCATCGTCGGGCACCCTAATCCACGGGTACGACACGGGCGCGGACGCTGGACCGATCGCCCGCCGGGGCATAGAACGGACGCATGCTCACGATCCGCCGCGAGGAGCCCGACGACGCCGAGGCGGTCGCCCGCGTGCACATCCACGGCTGGCAGGCCGGCTACGCCGGGATCATGCCGGACGAGGTGCTGCGGCGGCTGAACGTCACGGCCTGGGCGCAGCGCCGTCGGGACCTCGGCACGGCCGACCCGGAGCACCCCTTCACCACCCTGCTCGCCGAGGACGACGGGGCGCTGACCGGGTTCGCCACGTTCGGTCCGTACCGCAACAACCAGGACCGGGGCGACCTCGACGCCGCGCACGGCGAGGTGGTGGCGGTGTACGTGGAGCCAACCCGCTGGGGCGACGGCACGGCGCGGGCGCTGCTGGCGGCGGCGCGGGCCGGGCTGGTCGCGCGGGGCTTGTCCGACTACCGGCTCTGGGTGCTGGAGGCCAACCACCGGGCCCGCCGGTTCTGCGAGCGGGCCGGGCTGTCACCGGACGGTGAGCGGTCGACCTATCCGGTGCCGTTGGCCGGCGGACGCCCGCCGGTCGGGCTCGTCGAGCTGCGGTACACCGGGCGCCTCGACGGCTGACCCGGCCGGCGTCGCCCTGCGGCGGCTGACCCGGCCCGCGTCGCCCCAGCGACGGATGGGCAGGAACGCCAGCAGCGCCAGGCTGATCCAGACGTAGGTGTTGCTGCCGAGGAAGCCGTCGAGGCCGGTGAAGTCCTTCTCCCAGGCCCAGACAATCCGGCTGATCAGGAAGCCGTACCCGACGATCGCGGCGCCCAGCAGGACGCGGCGCCGGCGGCCGCCGGCGGGCGCCGCCATCCCGTTGTCCACCAGCAGGATCAGCGCCGGCAGCAGCCAGACCAGGTGGTGCACCCAGGTGACCGGGCTGACCAGGCACATCACCGCGCCGGTCAGCGCCAGGCCGGTCGCCTCGTCGCCGGCCGCCACGGCGGCCCGGGAGCGCCAGGCCCACAACGCCAGCGTGGCGAGCACCAGCGCCAGCCAGGCCAGGGTGCTCGGGTGTTCGGGATTCAGCCGGGCGACCACGCCGCGCAGCGACTGGTTGGAGACGAACGCCAGCTCACCCACCCGGCCGGTGTTCCACAGCGCCTCCGTCCAGAACTCCCGTGAGGCGTCGGGGAAGAGCGCGGCGGCCAGCAGCGTCGTGCCCGCCGCGGCGGCCATCGAGGTGGCCGCTGCCCGCCAGCGGCGGGTGACCAGCAGGTAGACGATGAAGACGCCCGGGGTCAGCTTGATCGAGGTGGCCAGGCCGATGCCCACGCCGGCCCACCGGTTGCCGGCCGGCAGCAGCCGGAGCAGGTCGACCGCGACCAGGAAGAGCAGCAGCATGTTGACCTGGCCGAAGTTGACCGTCTCGCGCATCGGCTCGTACGCGGCGGCCAGGCAGAGCGCCACGACGAGGGCGAACCAGCGGGTCCAGCCGGAGCGGCGGGAGATCGGGTCGACCAGCCACCAGAACAGCACGGCGGTGACCACCACGCTGGCGGCCACGCTGACCGCGATCGCCGCCGACCACGGCAGGTACGCCATCGGCAGCATGACCAGGGCCGCGAAGGGCGGATAGGTGAAGCCGTACTGGGTGCCGGGCTTGAGGAAGTCGTAGATCTCCCCGCCGTCGTGCACCCACCAGGTCAGCGCGCCGTAGTAGACCTTCAGGTCGAAGAAGCCGTGCCGGACGGCCGCGACGGACAGGAAGGCGGCCACCGCGACGACGAGCGCGACGACGCCGACGACCTGCGGGACCGCCCGTCGGGGACCCTGCGCCACCATCGCCTCCCTGGCCCTGCGTAGGCTTGCGTCCCATGGCTCTCGGGTACGTCCGCCCGGCGCGTCCGGAAGACGCCGGCGAGATCGCACGCATCCAACTCGCGACCTGGCGGGTCGCCTATCGCCGGATCCTGCCCCGGCACGTGCTCGACAACCTGGACGAGGCGTGGCTCGCCCGGCGGTGGAGCGCGGCCGTGCAGGAGCCGCCCTCCGGCGCCCATCGGGTGCTGGTCGCCGTCGAACAGGCCGAGCAATCCTATCTGGTGGGGTTCGCCGCCTCCGGTCCGGCCGACGCGGAGGCACTCGCGCCGGGTGAGCCGGCGGAGGTCCTCGGGCCGGACGTCGCCGCGGTGACGGACCTGCTGGTGGAGCCGCGCTGGGGCCGGCGGGGGCACGGCAGCCGGCTGCTCGCCGCCACCGTCGACCTGTGGCGTGCCGACGGGTTCACCCGCGCGCTGGCCTGGGCCTTCGACGGCGACGCGGCGACCCGCAAGTTCCTCACCAGCACCGGCTGGGAGCCCGACGGGGCGGCTCGCGCCCTGGACGTGGAGGACATGCTCGTCGGGCAGGTGCGCCTGCACGTGGCGGTGCCCGCGGACGCGGACCCGGCGGACGCGACGCCCGCCGAGGCGACGCTGCCGGACCTGCCGCCGGGCGAGTCGCCGCCGGCACCGGCGACGCCCGGGGACTGACCGGGCCGGGTGTTGTCCCGGGCCCGCAGCGGCGCACCGGGCCGGGGGTCCCTGCACCGCGCCGCCTGGCGCTCCGGCGCCGAGGTGCCCGGCGTTCCGCGCCGCGCCGCCTGGCGCTCCGGGGCGGAGGTGCGTCGCGTTCCGCCGGACACTGTCGGGGGCGTCGCCTACGGTGACTCCATGGTCGCGGTGACGGCGTCCACCACAGGGAGGCATCGGGCATGTTCACGGACACGAGGGCGTGGAGCAGTTTCGCGGTGGACGACACCGGGCAGGCCGAGCGGTTCTACACCGACACGCTCGGGCTGCGGGTGTCACGCGACGACGCCATGGGCGGCCTGCTGACGCTGCACCTGGCCGGTGGCCGGGACGTCATGGTCTATCCGAAGGCGGACCACACCCCGGCGGCCTACACGGTGCTCAACTTCCCCGTCGACGACGTCGACCGGGCCGTCGACGAGCTGACCGCGCGCGGGGTCCGGTTCGCGCGCTACCCCGGGATGCCCCAGGACGAGCGGGGCGTCATGCGCGACAACGGGCCGACCATCGCGTGGTTCACCGACCCGGCCGGCAACATCCTGTCGGTGATCGAGGAGGGCTGACCCGGTCAGGCGCGCGGCGGGCCCTGGGCGGGCGCAATGAGCTCGACGACCAGCTCGTCGTCCTCCATCGCCCCCGTGGGCACGAAGCCGAGGCTCGTGTAGAGGCGGGCGGCCTGGGCGTTGTCGGGGTGGTAGGAGAGCCGGACGGGGTGCCCGCCGCCGTCCTGGCCGCCGAGCCACCCGGCCAGGGTGCGCACGGCCGCCCGGCCGACGCCCCGGTCCTGCTGGGCCGCGTCGATCACCATGCCGCCGATCCAGCGGGACCCGTCGTCGTCGACGCCCCACATGACGTGCCCGGCGACGGTCTCGTCCGCGTACACCGCCAGCGAGGTCCACACGTCGGATCGCGTGGTCAGCAGCAGGTAGCGGGCGGCCAGCGCCGCGACCCACGCGCGCTGGTCGTCGCGCGGGGCGACATCGGCCACCGCCCGCCAGTTGCCGTCGTCCACGGGGCGCAGGGTGACCCGGCGCCCGGCCCGGTCGCAAAGTCCAGATTCGATCACCCGGGCAGCCTAGGGGCCGCCCGGGTGCTCCGCGAAGGGTTAACCGTCAGTCGAGCAGGGCGTCCAGGCCGACCGTCAGGCCGGGCCGGGTGCGCACCGCGCGGACGGCCAGCAGCACGCCCGGCATGAACGAGACCCGGTCGTACGAGTCGTGCCGGATGGTCAACGTCTCCCCCACCGTGCCGAAGATCACCTCCTGGTGGGCGACGAGCCCGGTGGCGCGCACGGCGTGCACGCGTACCCCGTCGATGTCGGCGCCCCGGGCGCCGGCGACCTCGTCCTTCGTGGCGTCCGGCACGGGGCCGAGCCCGGCCTCGGCGCGGGCGGCCGCGACCAGCCGCGCGGTGTGCGTGGCGGTGCCGCTGGGGGCGTCCAGCTTGCGGGGATGGTGCTGCTCGACGATCTCTACCGACTCGAAGTGCCGGGCGGCGCGGGCGGCGAACTGCATCATCAGCACCGCGCCGATGCCGAAGTTGGGGGCGATCACCACGCCCACCCCGGGCTTGTGGGCGAGCCAGCCGCGCACCTGCTCCAGCCGCTGCTCGGTGAAGCCGGTGGTGCCGACGACCGCGTTGATGCCCTGGTCGATGCACCAGTGCAGGTGGTCCATCACGACGTCGGGGGTGGTGAAGTCGACGACCACCTCGGCCCCGGCGTCGGACGCGGCGAAGAGGCCGTCGCCCTGGTCGACCATGGCCACCAGTTCCATGTCGGCGGCGGCGTCCACGGCCCGGCACACCTCGACGCCCATGCGCCCCCGGGCGCCCAGCACGCCGACCCGGATCAGCTCGTCCGGGCTCTTCTCCTGCTCGTCACTCACGGGGCACAACCTATCCCAATCGGGACGCGCGCATCCGGGCGGACCGTCAGCCGCCGGGAGACACCCACCCGAGCCCACCGCCACCCGCCGGCAGGCGCCCGTCCGGGCCGACCGCCCCCGCCGGGACGCGCATCCGGGCCGACCGGTGCGCGGCAGGAGCGCGGGGAGGGGTCAGCGGGCGGAGAAGTCGTCCGCGCCGAACGGGCCGACCACGGCCAGCGACATCGGCCGGCTCAGCAGCTCGGCGGCCAGGGTGTTAACGTCGGCCACGGTTACCGCGTCGACCCGGCCGAGCAGCTCGTCGACCGGCATCAGGTGGCCGTAGAGCAGCTCGCCCTTGGCCAGTCGGCTCATCCGCGAGCCGGTGTCCTCCAGGCCGAGCACGAACGAGCCCTTGCTCATCCCCTTGCCGCGGGCCACCTCGGCCTCGGTCAGGCCGTCGGCGGCCACCCGGGCGAGTTCCGCCCGGGTCAGCTCCAGCACCTCGTCGACCTTGCCGGGGGCGCAGCCGGCGTAGACGGCGAAGAGGCCGCTGTCGGCGTACTGGCTGGCGTAGGAGTAGACCGAGTAGGCCAGGCCGCGCCGCTCGCGGATCTCCTGGAACAGCCGGCTCGACATGCCGCCGCCGAGGATGTTGTTGAGCACGCCCAGGGCGAAGCGCCGCTCGTCGAGCCGGTCAATGCCGGGGCAGCCGAGGATGACGTGCGCCTGCTCGGTCTCCTTCGGCTCCACCAGCGTGGTGGCGGGCTTCGTGCGTACGGCCGGGGTGGCCGACCGGTGCGCCGCGGGCGTCGCCGGGTCGGTGTCCAGCGGCGTGCCGCGCAGCGCCTGGCGGACCAGCTTGACCACCGTGGCGTGGTCGAGGTTGCCGGCGGCGGCGACGACGATCCGCGGCGGCGTGTAGTGGCGGCGGTAGAAGCCCTGGATCTGCCGCCGGGTCATCGGCGTGACCGTCTCCTCGGTGCCGGAGATCAGCCGGCCCAGCGGGTGGTCGCCGTAGGCGGCGCGGGCGAAGAGGTCGTGCACCTCGTCACCGGGCTCGTCGTCGTGCATGGCGATCTCCTCGAGGATCACGCCCCGCTCGGTCTCCACGTCGGCCGGTTCCAGCACCGAGTCGGCGACCGCGTCGCACATCACGTCGATGGCCAGCGGCAGGTCCTCGTCCAGCACGCGGGCGTAGTAGCAGGTGTATTCCTTGGTGGTGAAGGCGTTGGTCTCGCCGCCCACCGCCTCGATCTCGGCGGAGATGTCCAGCGCGCTGCGCTTGTTGGTGCCCTTGAAGAGCAGGTGCTCCAGGAAGTGCGCCGCGCCGGCCTGCGGGCCGGTCTCGTCCCGCGAGCCGACCGCGACCCAGACGCCGAACGAGACGCTGCGCATCGCGGGGATCGCCTCGGTGAGCACGCGCAGCCCGCTGGGCAGCACGGTACGGCGTACCGTGCCGCCCAGCGGGTCGTCGCTGATGGTGCGGGTCACCGCCCGGGCGGCGCCGCCGGAGCGGGCCGCCCCGGCGCTGCGGTGCAGGGCCCCCGCGGGGCCCGGGACGGACGCCACCCCCCGTCGATCCGGCGGAAACGGCGCGCTGACGGCCCGACTCACGTGTTGCTCCAGATCGACGAGGGGTGGGTGATGCGATGTGGTGCGGTGCGTCAGCTGCGCCGGGTGCGGCGGCGCGGACGCTCGCCGCCCTCGCCGCCGCCCTCGCCGCGCTCGCCGCCGCCCGGGCCACGACCGCCCCGGTCGCCGCCGCGCTCACGGTCGCCCCGGTCACGCGGAGCCCGGTCGTCGCGGTCCCGGCCGGCCGGACGCTCGCCACCGGCGGCCTCGCCGGCGGCCGGCGCCTCGGCGCCCTCCGGGCGGACCTTGTCCAGGTAGATCTTGCCGCGGGCGTCGATGTCCGCGATCTCGACCTCGACCCGGTCGCCGACGTTGAGGAAGTCCTCGACCCGCTCGACCCGCTTGCCGTCGCCCACCTTGGAGATGTGCAGCAGGCCGTCGCGGCCCGGCAGCAGCGAGATGAACGCGCCGAACGCGGCGGTCTTGACCACCGTGCCGAGGAACCGCTCCCCGGCCTTCGGCAGCGTCGGGTTGGCGATCCCGTTGATCCGGTCGACCGCCGCCTGGGCCGACGGGCCGTTGGTGGCGCCGACGTAGATCGTGCCGTCGTCCTCGATGGAGATCTCGGCGCCGGTCTCGTCCTGGATCGCGTTGATGGTCTGCCCCTTCGGGCCGATCACCATGCCGATCTTGTCGACCGGGATCTTGACGGTGGTGACCCGCGGGGCGTACTCCGACATCTCGGCCGGGCCCTCGATCGCCGCCTGCATCACGCCGAGGATGGTCTGCCGGGCCTCGTACGCCTGCTGCAGCGCGGCGGCCAGCACGTCCGACGGGATACCGTTGAGCTTGGTGTCGAGCTGGAGCGCGGTGACGAACTCCGGCGTGCCGGCCACCTTGAAGTCCATGTCACCGAACGCGTCCTCGGCACCGAGGATGTCGGTCAGCGTCACGTACTGGGTCTTGCCGTCGACCTCGTCGGAGATGAGGCCCATGGCGATGCCGGCCACCGGCGCCTTCAGCGGCACACCGGCGGAGAGCAGGCCCAGCGTCGAGGCGCAGACCGAGCCCATCGAGGTGGAGCCGTTGGAGCCGAGCGCCTCGGAGACCTGCCGGATGGCGTACGGGAACTCCTCGCGCGACGGCAGCACCGGGATCAGCGCCCGCTCGGCGAGCGCGCCGTGGCCGATCTCGCGCCGCTTCGGCGAGCCGACCCGACCGGTCTCACCGGTCGAGTAGGGCGGGAAGTTGTAGTTGTGCATGTAGCGCTTGCGGTTCTCCGGGGACAGGGTGTCCACCATCTGCTCCATGCGCAGCATGTTCAGCGTGGTGACGCCCAGGATCTGGGTCTCGCCGCGCTCGAACAGCGCCGAGCCGTGCACCCGGGGCAGCACGCCGACCTCGGCGGTCAGCGGACGGATGTCGCGCGGGCCGCGGCCGTCGATGCGGACCTGCTCGCGCAGCACCCGGTTGCGCACCTCGGACTTGGTGAGCGACCGGAAGGCGGCGCCGAGCTCCTTCTCGCGGCCCTCGAAGCGGCCCCCGAGCTCCTCGTTGACCTTGGCCTTGATCCGGTCGAGGGCCTCCTCGCGGTCGGCCTTGCCGGCGATCTGGAGAGCCTCGGCGACCTCGGCGCGAGCCACGTCGGCCACGGCCTCGTAGACGTCGTCCTGGTAGTCGAGGAACACCGGGAACTCGGCGACGGGCTTGGCGGCCACCTCGGCCAGCTCGGCCTGCGCGCGGCACAGCTCGCGGATCGCCGGCTTCGCGGCCTCCAGGCCGCTGGCCACGATCTCCTCGGTCGGGACGGTCGCGCCGCCCGCGATCAGGGTCACGGCGTTCGGCGTCGCCTCGGCCTCGACCATCATGATCGCGACGTCGCCGTCCGGCAGCGAGCGGCCGGCCACGACCATGTCGAAGGTGGCCCGGGCCAGCTCCTCCAGGGTCGGGAAGGCGACCCACTGGCCGTCGATGTGCGCGACCCGGGTCGCCCCGATCGGGCCGGAGAACGGCAGGCCGGAGAGCTTGGTCGACATCGAGGCGGCGTTGATCGCCACGACGTCGTAGGGGTGCTGCGGGTCGAGCGCGAGGATGGTCTCGACGACCTGGACCTCGTTGCGCAGGCCCTTGACGAACGACGGGCGCAGCGGCCGGTCGATCAGCCGGCAGGTGAGGATCGCGTCCTCGCTGGGGCGGCCCTCGCGGCGGAAGAACGAGCCGGGGATGCGGCCCGCGGCGTACATCCGCTCCTCGACGTCGACGGTCAGCGGGAAGAAGTCGAACTGCTCCTTCGGCTGCTTGCCGGCGGTGGTGGCGGAGAGGACGACCGTCTCGCCGAGCTGGGCGACGACGGAGCCGGCGGCCTGACGGGCCAGCCGGCCGGTGGAGAAGGTGATCTCACGGGTGCCGAAGGACCCGTTGTCGATCACGGCGGTGCGGGATTCGGTGCCGAGGTTGGTCTCGGTCATGGTGCTGTCGTGCTCCTTCGCATCGGGGGCCCACGACGCGGGAAGCTGCTCAGACGGCCGGTCTTCGATCGAAGCGCCCGGGTGGCCGGCGGGATGCCGGGGTGCCCGGGGGCCACTACCGGAGACCGGTACGCTGACCGGCTCCCTTCTCGGGTGGTCGCGCGGCCCGGTTTTCGTGTGGTGGCGGAGCGGGGGAGCGGCCCGGTCGGGCCGCTCCCCCGTCACGTCACCGGCGCAGACCGAGCCGCTCGATGAGCGACCGGTAGCGGTTGATGTCCTTCTTCTGGACGTAGTTGAGCAGCCGACGGCGACGGCCGACCAGCAGCAGCAGCCCACGGCGGCTGTGGTGGTCGTGCTTGTGCACCTTCAGGTGCTCGGTCAGCTCGGCGATCCGCTTGGTGAGGACCGCGACCTGCACCTCCGGCGAACCGGTGTCGCCGTCGGCGGTCGCGTACTCCGCGCGGATCTTGGCCTTGGCTTCCTGGTCGAGCGCCATGTTCTCCCTGTTTCGTGGGTGGTTCGATGATGTCCGTCGGATCGGTCTGCGGACCGGAAACGGACCGGTACCTCGCACCCGCGGCGTCGTGCAGGCACGCGAGGCCCCACGTCGGTCAGCCGACGTCCCCGCCAGACTACCAGCCCGGCAGGGCGACGGCCTGTCAAGGGCCGCGACGCGGGTCAGCCGAGCACGCGCCGGGTCCGCTCGACGTCCTGGTTCATCTGGGCGATCAACGGCTCGATCGCGTCGTAGCGGATCTGCCCGCGCAGGTGCGCCACGAAGTCCAGCGCCAGCCGCTCGCCGTAGAGGTCGCCGGTGAAGTCGAGCACGTACGCCTCCACCCGCCGCTCCCGGCCAGAGAACGTCGGGTTGGTGCCGACCGACACCGCCGCCGCCATGGTGTCGGCGTGGCCCCGGCGCACCAGCCGGGCGGCGTAGACGCCGTCGGCGGGGATCGCCGCGTACCGGTGGCAGAGCAGGTTGGCGGTGGGGAAGCCCAGCTCGCGGCCGCGCTGGTCGCCGCGGACCACCACGCCCTCCACCCGGTGCGGGCGGCCGAGCGCGGCGGCGGCGGCCGTCACGTCACCGGCGTCGACGCAGGAGCGGATGTACGTGGAGGAGTAGACCGTGCCCGCCTCGGCGACCAGCGGCGCCCCCTCGACGGCGAAGCCGAAGGTGCGGCCGAGCCGCTCCAGCAGCGCCACGTCGCCGGCGGCCTTGTGTCCGAAGCGGAAGTTGTCGCCCACCACGACCAGGGCGGCGTGCAGGTGTTCGACCAGGATGTCGTGCACGAACGCCTCGGCGGGCAGCCGGGAGAACTCCGGGGTGAACGGCACCACGCAGAGCACGTCCACGCCGAGCGCCTCGATCAGTTCGGCCTTGCGGTTGGTCTCGGTGAGCACCGCCGGGTGCGAGCCGGGGCGCACCACCTCGGCCGGGTGCGGGTCGAAGGTGACCACCACCGACTGCACGCCCAGCTCGCGGGCCCGGGACACGGCGTGCCCGATGGTCGCCTGGTGCCCCTTGTGCACGCCGTCGAAGACGCCGATGGTGACGACCGACCGCCCCCAGCCGCCGGGCGCCGCGTCGTACCCCCGCCACCGCTGCATGCCGCTCCTCCCCTGCCTCTCCGGCGGCCCGCGCCGGCCCGCCGGTCCTCCACCCCCGTCAGGCGGGGGCGAGCACGATCTCCGCGCGGGCCCGGCCGTCCCGCTCGCTGACGATAGCGATCAGCCCGCCGTCGGGACCGAAGACCGCGTAGGGGCCGGTGATTCCCGCCGGGTCGAGCGGCCCGCCGTGGGAGAGCACCTTCGCCTCGTCGGCGCCGGCGTCGCGGCGCGGGAAGAACCGTCCGGCCGCCGCCGCGAGCGGCAGGCCCACCACCTCGGGGGCGCGCTGCTCCAACTCGTCGAGGGTGGCGGTCTCCGCGAGGGCGAAGTTCCCGACGGCGGTACGGCGCAGCGCCGTCAGGTGCCCGCCGACCCCGAGCGCCAGGCCCGCGTCCCGGGCGATCGCCCGGATGTACGTGCCGGAGGAGCAGGTCACGTCGATGTCCACGTCGACGACGTCCGGCACGTCGCGGCGTACCGCCAGCAGCTCCAGCCGGGACACGGTGACCCGCCGGGCGGGCAGCTCGACGCTCTCCCCCTCGCGCACCCGCTTGTACGCCCGCTGCCCGTCGACCTTGATGGCGCTGACCGCGCTCGGCACCTGGTCGATCTCGCCGGTCAGCGCGCTCAGCGCGACCCGGACCCCCTCGTCGGTGACCTGGCCGGCCGGGGTGGTCGCGATCACGTCGCCCTCGGCGTCGTCGGTGACGGTGGCCTGGCCGAGCCGCACGGTGGCCGTGTAGCTCTTGTGCGCGCCGATCACGTAGGTGAGCAGGCGGGTGGCCCGCCCGACCCCGATCACCAGGACGCCGGTGGCCATCGGGTCGAGGGTGCCCCCGTGTCCCACCCGCCGGGTCCGCGCCAGGCGGCGGATGCGCGCCACCACGTCGTGCGACGTCATGCCGCCGGGCTTGTCGACCACGATCAGACCGTCTGTGCTCACGACACCCAAGCCTGCCAGACCCGCCCGGACGCCCCGCCGCCGCCGTACGTCCGGTCGGTCGCTCCTGGACCGGTCGGGTAGTTTTCCGCCTCCGGGATCGGGCGGGAGCACGCCGTCGCCTGGCAGGTGCAAAGATCGCTCCCCCCCCCTCCGCGTACCCACCCCTGGATGACCCATGAGCACCAGCTCCGAGCACCTCGGACAGGCAGCCCGGCCGCAGCCTGAGCCCACGAGACCACCGGCCGTGGCGGCACCAGAGCCCGCCGGGACGTCGCCCGCCCATGAACACCGCGCCCGCGTCGACCTGCCGGAGTGGATGCGTAACCCCACGCCGCCACGACGGACTCCCGGCCGCGTCGCCGCGGAACTCCTCGATCGGCTGCCGGTGCTGCGCGCCGCCCGCCGGTCGCTGTGGCGGCGGCACGACCCCACCCAGCGGACGGAGTCCCGCCCGGTGGTCACGGTGGTCGTGTTCCTCGCCACCGTGACGGGGACGATCGCCCTGGTCGGCTGGTTCTTCTACTGGCTGTACCTGAGCCTGCGCGACACGATCTGACGGGACACGATGGACACCGATCCGCCCACCGCCGGTTCCGAGCTCGCCGGTCGGGTACCGCCGGCCGACCGGCACCAACCGGCCGGACAACTCCCCCCGGCTGCCCTGACGCCGCCCGTCGGCGCGACACCGGCCGCCGACCAGGCACCTCCCGCCAATGGCGTCGAGGGCCGACGGGATGTCGCATTCGCCGAGGTGGAGCAGGTCAGCCTGCCCGATTGGATGCGGTCGATGGGCGCCGAGCACCAGCCGGCCGGGCTGGACAGGATGCGCTTCTTCTGGGCCAGGCACAACGGCCCGCTCACGGTCGGTGTCGCGCTCGCGCTCGCGCTGCTGATGCTCGGCGCGGGCGGATGGATGGTCGTCCGGGTGGGCGAGGGGCTTCGGGCCGCGACCGCCGCGCCGACGCCGAGCGCATCGCCCGAGCCGACCAGCGCCGTCGGCACCCCACGCGATCTCTTCGCCGGTACCCCGGCGGCGTCCTTCGCCCGTCGGGAGGAGGCGATCGTCCTGCCGGCGGCCACCGCCAAGGGCCCGTTCGACAGGATCCAGGTGCGGGCCGCGCTCGACTCGGTACGGAAGGCGCTCATCGAGAGCCGGCTGGAGACCGCGATGCTGGTCGGCGACATCGAACCCTTCCTCGGCCTGCTGGCGCCGGACTCCCGCGCGGAGATGCGGCCGCACTTCGACAACGCCCGCTTCCTGCACGTCGCCACGAGGATGGAATCCCGGGCGGACTGGGAGTACGACATCCGCGCGCAGGGACGGATCAGCTACCGCGCCAGGACGGTGGCCGGGGTCCGCCTGCTGGAGGTGACCACCGAGTTCGTCTGGGCGTACCCGTTCGACGTGATGCGCCGCGCACCGGCCGGCGCCGGCCTGGTGGCAGTCCGCGACCGGGTGGTCTGGCAGGTGCCTCACCCGAAGGACGTTCCGGCGTCGTCGCGAGGGCTCTGGCTGGCCTCCGCGAGGGCCGTCACCTGGAACGCCGACTGCGCCTGGTTGCGCGACGGCTGGCTGAACGTGATGCAGTGGCTGCCGGACCTGCACGGCCCTCGCGTGCCGGGCGGTGATCCGGGCGACTTCTTCGACCTGGCCGCCCCGATGACGACCACCTCGAGGTGCTGAGGCTCAGCGCACCGCGCCGACCACGGCCCAGCCCCCGGAGCGCAGCCGCAGCAGCAGCGCGACCAGCCGGATCACCACGAACAGCGTGAGCCCCGCCCAGATGCCGCCGAGCCCGAGGTCGAGCCCGTAGGCCAGCCAGATCGCGGGCAGGAAGCCGCCGAGCGCGGCCACGATGGTGAGGTTGCGCAGGTAGCGGACGTCCCCGGCGCCGATGAGCACACCGTCGAGGGCGAACACCACACCCGCCAGCGGCAGCATCGCCACGAACCACGGCCAGGCGAGCATGGCCTGCTCGCGTACCTGCGGATCGGAGCTGAACCAGCCGGGGACCACGCCGGCGCCGGCGGCGACGAGCACGGCGAACCCGACGCCGCAGACGCCGCCGAGCAGCCCGATCCGGCGCGCCAGGTCCCGGGCGGCGGCGTCGTCGCCGGCCCCGAGGGCGGCGCCGACCAGGGACTGGGCGGCGATGGCGAGCGCGTCGAGCACGAGCGCGGTGAAGAACCACAGTTGCAGGGCGATCTGGTGCGCGCCCACGGCGGCGGCCCCGAAGCGGGCGGCGACGGCGGTGGCGGAGAGGAAGCTGGCCTGGAACGCGACGCCCCGGATCAGCAGGTCCCGGCTGAGCGCCAGCTGCTGCCCGATCAGCCGGGGCCGGGGCCGCAGCGAGACCCGTTCGGCGATCAGCGCCCCGGCGAAGAGCGCCCCGCAGATGGTCTGGGCGACCACGTTGGCCACGGCGGAGCCGACCAGGCCCAGCCCGACCGGATAGACCAGCAGCGGGCAGAGCACGGCGGAGAGCACGTTCGGACCGAGCACGAAAACCAGCGGGCGGCGCATGTCCTGCACGCCGCGCAGCCAGCCGTTGCCGGCGGCGGCGAGCAGCAGGCCGGGCGCGCCGAGCGCCGCGACCCGCAGCCACTGCGCGGCGGCGTCGGCCACCTCGCCGGGGCCTCCGGCGAGCGTACGCGCCAACGCCCCGCCGCCGACCTGCATGCCGAGCGCGACCAGCACCCCCACCCCGAGGGCCAGCCAGGACGCCTGGACGCCCTCGGCGACGGCGGACGCCCGGTCGCCCGCCCCGAACCGTCGGGCCGACCGCCCCGTGGTGCCGTACGCGACGACCGTGCCGAGCCAGGCGATGAGTGTCAGCACCGTCCCACCGACGGCCAGGGCGGCCAGCGGCACCCGGCCGAGGTGCCCCACCACCGCCGTGTCCACGAGCACGTAGATCGGTTCGGCGGCCAGCACCACCAACGCCGGCAGGGCCAGCGCGGCGATCCGGCGGGGCGTGGCGGCCCGGGGCTCGAGGACGACGGATTGGCTCATCGCCGCCGATCCTGGCATCCCTCGGTAAGGATCGCAAGCGTGCCGATCACTTACCGGCAGCCGGCCTGGCCGGTACGCCGAATTGGACAGCCCGATGTCGGGATCGACAGGACGACGATCACGGCACCGACGGAAGGGCGCCCCCGAAGAGCACCGGCACCGGCGACTTCCCGACGAGCCGGGCCGCGAGCAGCACGGCGGTGAGCGGCTGCGCCGGGGCGGACGACATGGCGGCGCCGGTGCCGGTGCAGACCGGCGCGGCACCGGGCGCGTGCGGGGCGATCCCGACGGCAGCCGGGCATGAGCGGGGCGATCCCGACGGAACAGCCGGGCACGAGCGGGGCGATCCCGATAGAACAGCCGGGCACGACCGGGGCGATCGCGGCGGGCAGCCGGGCGCCGGGACCGGCGCGGGGGGCGGCAAAGCGGGTAGGAGGAGCCCGATGTGGCCGGGCGTCCGACGTCGCCGGGCGTCCGGCGGAGGGTCGGGACGGGTCCGGGGGCCGCCGTACGCCCGGCGGCGGCGCAGCACCCCGGCGAGGCAGCGCGGCCAGATCAGATCGCGGCGGACCGGCAGCGCGGCCGGATCAGGTCGCGGCGGACCGGCAGCGCGGCCGGATCAGGTCGCCCCGGCGAGGCAGCGCGGCCAGATCAGGTCGCGCCGGACCGGCAGCGCGGCCTGATCAGGTCGCGGCGGACCGGCAGGTGGGCGCGGCGAGGCGCGGGTCGAGCGGGCGCCGTGGTGGCCGCCCGTCACTCCGGACGGGCGGGCGTGCGGCGCGAGTCCGTCGGCCGTCTCGGCGAGGATCGTCCCGACGGGGTCGGACGGGAGATGACGCTGCCGGCGCGTGCGCCGACAGCGTCATCTCCGGTCGGCGTGGGTCACTGACGGGTGTCCATGGAGGTCTGCAGCGCGCGGCGGATCTGCTCACGGGCCTCGTCGGTGGTCTGCGGCTTGGGCTTGCTCGGCATGGTGGTCCCCTTCCAGGGCGTGGGCCGCCGACGGACGGCAGCCCTCACGGGCGGTCGTGCTGAGCGCCCGTCAGCGGTCCGGGGTCACCGGAGCGGCTGGTGGGCAGCGTGAGCCCGGGTCGATCGACCCTGCAGGGGGGCGCCGCCGGGTGTGGTGACACCGCCCACGGTCAGCGCCGCCACACGACGCCGACCGATTCCCAAGCTATCGTTCAGTTCCACATGCTGCCCGCCTTTCCCGCGATTTGGACTCACGTCCGGAGCCGTCGACCGTCGGGAGCCCCGGACGTGGGCGCGGTCGCCGCCGTTGCGGCCGGCACGGGGGCGGTGGACGCCCAGTCAGCGGGCCAGGAAGTGCCAGCCCAGCCACCACCAGAAGCCGAACAGCCCGATCCGGCCGACCGGCACCTGGCCCACCTCGTAGCGCATCACGTAGGCGCAGATTTCGCCCAGCGTGGGGATCCGGGAGCCCTCCCGCCGGGCCGCCCACTCGACGACGGCGAAGAGCACCAGGGAGACCAGGAAACCACCGATGGCCAGCGTCCGCATCATCGCCGCACCAGTCCCCAGAACGCCGACAGCCAGCCCAGCCACGCCGCCGAGCGGACCAGCCGGTCCTCCAGCAGTGGATCGGCCAGCCGCGAGAAGGTGGGAAAGTCGTCACCCGCCGCCAGCACGAACGTGGCCCCCTCGAAGACCCCGAAGACCACCACCGGCAGGGCCCACCAGGCAGCCGAGGTGCCCAGCCGGCGCGGCGCGGGCCGCCGGGGCACCCGGTTGCTCAGGCCCAGCCAGATCAGCACCCCGCCGGTGCCGAGGGTCCAGAGATTGGCCTCGGTCGAGAAGGACGGGAACCGGCCGCCGACCAGGGAGAGGCAGACGAGCACCGGCACGGTGACGGCGGGACGGTCCCAGGCGCGGGGCGCCTCGACGGCGAGGTCGTGGGGCTGTTCCATCCCGCGATTCTCCCCGTACTCGCGGGAACCGGGAAGACGGACACTCCCCGGGCTCACCCTGATCTTCCCGTCCCGGCCCGTGCCGATTCAGTCCCGGCGGGCTCCGGTCAGCGCACCGTCGAGCTCCGCGCGGATCCGGTCGACGACCTCGTCGACCGTCCCGCAACCGGTGAAGCCGGCGGCGAAGCGGTGCCCACCACCACCCAGCGCGACCGCCACCCGGCTGACGTCGACCGCACCCTTGCTACGCATCGACACCGCCCAGTCGCCGGCGGGCGTCTGCTTGACCACGCAGCTCACGTCGGCCTCGGCCGTGCACCGGACCGAGTCGATCAACGCCTCCAGCACGTACGGCCGCTGGTCGTGGCGGGCCAGGTCGTCCTGGGTCGCGTACGTCCACACCAGACCGTGCCCGGCCGCCCTCGCGGGTTCCAGGCGGGCCCGGCCGAGCACCTCGCCGAAGAGGCGGACGGCGCCGAACGGCCGCGTGTCGAAGATCCGCCGGGAGATCTCACCGGGGCGGATGCCGGTGGCCAGCAGACGGGCCGCGAGCTGGTGCACCGCCGGGGTGGTCGCCTCGAACCGGAACGAGCCGGTGTCGGTGCTCAGTGCGACGTAGAGGCATTCCGCGATGCCGACGTCCAGCGGGACGTCGAGGCGGGCGAGCAGCTCCTCGGCGACCACCGAGGTGGCCGCCGCGTGCGGGTCCACCAGGTTGATCCGGCCGAATCGGGTGTTCGACGCGTGATGGTCGAGCACCAGCGCGGCGCGGGCGGTCTCCAGCCGGTCGACCAGTTCGCCGAGGCGCGACTCGCTGGCCGCGTCGAAGCAGACGACCAGGTCCGGGTCCGGATACGCCTCGGTGGCCGGCACCAGCAGGTCGAGCCCGGGCAGCCCCCGGAACGGCTCCGGCACCTCCGGCGGGCCGGGGAAGGTCGCCTGCATCCGCCGGACACCGAGGCGGCGCAGCCCGAGCCCGAAGCCGAGCATGCTGCCCAGCGCGTCCCCGTCGGGGTTGACGTGGCAGATCAGCAGCACCCGCCCGTCGGGCGGCAGGGCCCGCACGGCCGCGACGGCGGCGGCCCAGTCGGCCTCGACGGGTCCGGTGCCGACCGGGGGCGCCGCCTCGGCCGGATCGGGGGCGACCGGGGACGCCTCCCCGGCGAGGGCACCACCGGTCGGAGCGCCGGAGGGCTCGGTCACCTCGGGTCCCCGCCCCGGGGCGGGGTCTCGTCGGCGTCGGAGTCGTCGCGCGCCTCGTCGGCGTCGACGTCGGCGTCCTCGTCCTCCTCCAGCCGGTACGGCTGGGGCTCGCCCGCGTACTCGGCCCGGGCCGCGAGCCGCTGCACCTCGGCGTCGGCGTTGCGGGCCTGGGCGAGCAGGTCGTCGATGTGCTTGACCTGATCCTGCACGTCGTCCAGGACGAAGGTCAGCGTCGGCGAGTGGCGCAGCCCGAGGGCCTTGCCGACCGTGCTGCGCAGCATGCCCTTGGCGCTCTCCAGCGCCGCCGCCGTGCCCGCCTGGGCCGCCGTGTCGCCGAGCACCGTGTAGAAGACGGTCGCGTCGCGCAGGTCGGCGGTGATCCGGGCGTCGGTGATCGTGATCATGCCGAGCCGGGGGTCCTTGATCTGGCTGCGCACCACCGACGCGACCAGTTCACGCACCCGCTCCGCGTGCCGGCGTACCTTGGCCGGATCCGACATCTCGCCACCTCCACGGTGTCCTGCTCCCGGCCGCGCTCCGGCGACGCGGAGCGCCCCGGAGCCGACGGCCCAACCATTCGAACACTACCCGCGCGGCCACCCGCGCCGCGCGGCGCCGGCTGCCTGCCGGCCTCCGGCGGACGGGCGCCGCCGGTCAGTCCTCTTCGCCGTACAGCCGCCGGCGCACCGAGAGCAACTCGGTCTCCGGCCTGGCGGCCACCAGGCGCTCGCAGGAGTCCAGCACCTCGCGGACGTGCGACGCCTCGGCGGCCACCACGGCCACGGCTATCTCGGCCCGACCGTGCAGGTCGAGCGCTCCCACTTCGGCGGCCGAGACCTCGAAGCGGCGCAGCGCCGCCACGATCGGCCGTACGTATGATCTCTTGGCCTTGAGCGACCGGGAGTCGCCCGGCAGCAGCAGGTCGAAGACCGCGGTTCCGGTGAACATCGCCCCGGACGATACCCGCACCGCCCCCCACATGATCAAGGGGTTTACGCCTCGCGGCGTAAACCCCTCGATCAGTGGTTCAGCGGATCAGGAGCGAACCTTCTCCCGCATCTCGAAGGTCTCGATGACGTCGCCGACCTGGACGTTGTTGTAACCACCCAGGGTCAGACCACACTCGAAGCCCTCGCGCACCTCCGTGGCGTCGTCCTTGAACCGCTTGAGCGAGCTGACGGTGAGGTTGTCCGCCACCACCGACCCGTCCCGCAGCAGGCGCGCCTTGGCGTTGCGCCGGATGATGCCCGACCGGACGATGCAACCGGAGATGTTGCCGATCTTGGAGGAGCGGAAGACGTCGCGGATCTCCGCGGTGCCCAGCTCGACCTCCTCGTACTCCGGCTTGAGCAGGCCCTTGAGCGCCGCCTCGATCTCCTCGATGGCCTGGTAGATCACGGTGTAGTACCGGATCTCCACGCCCTCGCGGTCGGCGATCTCACGGACCTTGTTGGCGGCCCGCACGTTGAAGCCGATGATCGTGACCGCCTCGGACGAGGCGCTCGCGAGCATGACGTCGCTCTCGGTGATGGCACCCACGCCCCGGTGGATGATCCTGAGCTGGACCTCCTCCGGGATGTCGAGGTTGAACAGCGCGTCCTCGAGGGCCTCCACCGAACCGGAGACGTCGCCCTTGAGCACCAGGTTGAGCGAGGTCTTCTCGCCCTCCTTGAGCTGCTCCATGAGCGTCTCGAGGGTGGCCCGGCCGCGGGAGTTGGCGAAGGACGCCGCCCGCCGCCGTGCCTGCCGCTGCTCGGCGATCTGCCGCACCGTGCGGTCGTCCGCAGCGGCGAGGAACGTGTCGCCGGCACCCGGCACCGCGGTCAGACCGAGCACCAGGACCGGACGGGCCGGACCAGCCTCGGCGACCTGGTTGCCGTTCTCGTCGAGCATCGCCCGGACCCGGCCGTGCGCCCCGCCGGCGACGATGGAGTCGCCCGCCCGCAGGGTGCCCTTCTGCACCAGCACCGTCGCCACCGCGCCGCGGCCCTTGTCCAGGTGCGCCTCGATGGCCACACCCTGCGCCGGCCCGTCGATCGGAGCGGTCAGCTCCAGCGACGCGTCGGCGGTCAGCAGGACCGCCTCGAGCAGCTCGTCGATGCCGATGCCCGGCTTCGCCGCCACGTTGACGAACATGGTGTCGCCGCCGTACTCCTCGGCGACCAGGCCGTACTCGGTCAGCTGCTGGCGGACCTTGTCGGGGTTCGCCTCCGGCTTGTCGACCTTGTTGACCGCCACCACGATCGGCACGTCGGCCGCCTTGGCGTGGTTCAGCGCCTCGATCGTCTGCGGCATGACGCCGTCGTCGGCCGCGACGACCAGCACCACGATGTCGGTGACCTGGGCACCACGGGCACGCATGGCGGTGAACGCCTCGTGACCCGGGGTGTCGATGAAGGTCACCGCGCGGTCCTCGCCCTCGTGCGGCACGTGGACCTGGTAGGCACCGATGTGCTGGGTGATGCCACCCGCCTCGCCGGCCACGACGTTCGCCTTGCGGATCGCGTCGAGCAGCTTGGTCTTACCGTGGTCGACGTGACCCATGACGGTCACGACCGGCGCACGGCTGACCAGGCGGTCCTCCGCGATCTCGGCGTCGAGGTCGATGTTGAACTGCGCGAGCAGCTCGCGGTCCTCGTCCTCCGGGCTGACGATCTGCACATCGAAGCCGAGGTGCTCACCCAGCAGCAGCAGGGTCTCGTCGGAGCAGGACTGGGTCGCCGTGACCATCTCGCCCAGGTTGAACATCTCCTGGACCAGCGAACCCGGGTTGGCGTTGATCCTGTCGGCGAAGTCCGACAGCGAGGCGCCACGGGACAGCCGGACGACCTGACCCTGACCCCGGGGTGCACCCGAGCTCATGGTCGGGGCCGACAGGTTGTCGAACTCCTGTCTGCGCTGCTTCTTGGACTTGCGACCGCGCGTCGGCCGGCCACCCGGACGCCCGAAGGCACCCGCGGCACCGCCGCCACGGCCACGACCGCCGCCACCGGGGCGACCGCCGCCACCGGCGGGAGCACCCGGACGGAAACCGCCGCCCGGAGCACCGCCGCCGCCACCGGGACCGCCACGGTAGCCACCGCCACCGCCGCCGCCACCGGGACCGCCGCGGAAGCCACCGCCACCGCCGCCACCACCGGGACCGCCGCGGAAGCCACCGCCACCGCCGCCACCACCGGGACGACCCGCGCCGCCACCGGGGCCGCGACCGGCACCACCGGGGCCGGGGCGACCGGTGGCGGGACGCTGGCTCGGCATGGACGCCGGGCTCGGACGGGGCGGCATGGAGGCCGGGCTCGGGCGCGGCGGCATGCCGGCCGGGCTGGGCCGGGGACCACCCGCACCGGCGGCCGGAGGCCGCTGCTGCTGCTGGCTGCCCTGGATGCCGAACGGGTTGTTACCGGCGCCGCGCGCCGGCGGACGTCCGCCCGGACGGCCACCCGGGCCCGGTGCCGGGGCGCCGGGACGACCGGCGGCCGGGGAACCCGGGCGGGGCGGCATGGCACCGGGACCCGGTCGGGGACCGGGACGGTTGCCACCGTCCGCCGGGGGTTCCCGACGGACGTTCTCACGCTGCTGCTGCCGAGCGGCCTGGGCGGCCTTGACCGCCGCCTCCTGCTCGGCCTTCAGCGCGGCGGCACGCGCCTCGGCGGCCGCCACCTCGATGTCGTGGGCACTCGCCGGCTTGGCGACCGGGGCCGCGGGCTGCGGCGGACCGGGCACCGGACCCTTGGGCTTCGGGCCGGGCGTCGGCGCGGCCGGCCGCCGGGGCGGCATCGGCTTGGCCGAGACCCGGGGTCCGCCGGGGGCCGGGGAGGTCGTCGGGGTCGGGGTCGCCGCCGGGGCGGCCGCCGGTGGGGCGGCCGGTGCCGGAGATCCGGCGGAGGCGACGAACGCGCTGCGCAGCCGTCGGGCGACGGGCGCCTCGACGGTGCTGGACGCGGACTTCACGAACTCGCCCATCTCCTTGAGCTTGGCGAGAACGGTCTTGCTTTCGACCCCGAGCTCTTTTGCAAGCTCGTGTACGCGGGCCTTACCTGCCACTGCACTCCTCACTCCGAGGTCGTGCGGGCAGTACCCGCAGCGACCTCACTCGTGCACTTGAAGCCTGGTCATTTCAGGGACTTCATCGTGTGCTCATGTCGGTCGTCCTACCCTGCTAGCGACCCTCGCCCGGTCGGGCTGACCGGACGTAGTGGTTGGCGCATCGACGTGCTCCGCGAGCTCACCGTGGTCGGGGACCCCGCTGATGCGCAGCGCGCGCCCAAAAGCGCGTCGCCGCACCGCTTGCGCGAAGCAGGCCGGATCCGGGTGCATGTTCGCTCCCCGACCCGGCAGCCTGCGGGCCGGATCGGGCCGAAGGCTGTGACCAGCCTCGTCGCCGACCGCGACGATCCGCAGCAATTCGCTGGCCGGCGCACGTCGCCGGCAGCCCACACAGGTGCGCTCCGGCAGCGCGCGTCGTACCACTGGAGAAAGTCTACCCCTAGGTGCCCGAGATCGCGCCGCCCGGTTCGGGGACGTGATCAGCCCCGCCCCGGCCGGTGGCACCAGGTTGCTCGGCGTCGGACCGAATGTCGATCCGCCAACCGGTCAACCGGGCAGCAAGTCGGGCGTTCTGCCCCTCCCTGCCGATCGCGAGGGAGAGCTGGAAGTCCGGAACGGTGACCCGGGCGGTGCGGCTGGCCAGGTCGACGACCTCGACGCGCAGGGCCTTGGCCGGCGACAGGGCGTTGCCGACGAACGTCGCCGGGTCGTCCGACCAGTCGATGATGTCGATCTTCTCGCCGTGCAACTCGCTCATCACGGCACGTACGCGCTGCCCCATCGGCCCGATGCACGCGCCCTTGGCGTTGACGCCCTGGGTGGTGGAGCGGACCGCGATCTTCGTACGGTGACCTGCCTCACGTGCGATCGCACCGATCTCGACCGTGCCGTCGGCGATCTCCGGCACCTCGAGCGCGAAGAGCTTCTTGACCAGCGCCGGATGCGACCGGGAGAGGGTGATCTGCGGGCCCCGCATCCCCTTGGCCACGTGCACCACCACGCAGCGGATCCGCTCGCCGTGGGCGTAACGCTCCCCCGGCACCTGCTCGGACTGAGGCAGCACGCCCTCCAGCTTGCCGAGGTCGACGCTGACGATGCCCTTCTCGCTGCGGGCCTCGTGCGCCTGCACCACGCCGGTGACCAGGTCGCCGTCGCGGCCGACGTACTCGCCGAAGTGCACCTCGTCGGTGGCCTCCCGCAGCCGCTGGAGGATCACCTGCTTGGCGGTCATGGCGGCGATCCGGCCGAAGTCGTGCGGGGTGTCGTCCCACTCCCGCACCACGCTGCCGTCGCCGTCCAGCTCCTGCGCGTAGACCATGGCCGCGCCGGACCTGCGGTCGATCTCCACCCGGGCGTGCGATTCCGCACCCTCGGTGTGCCGGTAGGCGGTCAGCAGCGCGGTCTCGATCGCCGCGAGGATCGTGTCGAACGGGATCTCCCGCTCGCGCTCGAGTGCGCGCAGCGCCGCGAGGTCGATGTTCACCTCTCCTCGTCCTCCACATCATCTTCGTCGTCGAAGTCGTCGGTGTCGTCGGTGTCGTCCATGTCGTCGGGTTCGTCCGCCTCCTCGATCTCACCGAGGCGGTGGAACTCGACCTGCACCCGGCCGGGGCCGAGCGCGGCGTACGCCCACGCGGCCCGGCCGATGTCGGTCTCCAGCACGACGCGCTCGTCGTCGGCCTCGACCACCCGGCCGGTGACCTGCCGGTCGCCGTTGGGCTGCCCGTCGGGCCGGTCGGACGGGGCGCCCGCGCCGCGGGCCGTCACCTTCACCAGCCGGCCGACGTTGCGCCGCCAGTGTCGCGGCAGGGTGAGCGGCCGGTCCACGCCGGGGGAGCTGACCTCCAGCTGGTACTCCCCGGCGACGATGTCGCCCGCGGCCTCCTCGGCGGCGTCGAGGGCCGCGGAGACGGCGCGGGAGACCTCGGCGACGGCGTCCAGGTTGACCCCGCCGTCGGCGTCCACGATCACCCGCACCACGTGCCGCCGGCCGGCCCGGGAGACGGAGAGCTCCTCCAGGTCGTAACCGGCGCCGGTGACCACCGGCTCGATCACCTCGCGCAGGCGGGCCCGCCGGGCGGCGAGGTCGCCGCGCGGGCCACCGGCACGCTCCCCGCCCCTGGGGGCGTCGGCGCGTCGGGGCCTGCCCGCCGGTCCCGTCGACCTCGTGGCACGGCCACGCTGCGTCATCTCCGCACCCTCCTGCTGATCGACGGCACCTGTCGGCCGCCATGCCGGCACGCCACCGGAGCTGACGCGCCGGTGGCTGCGCAGAGCGTAACGCGCCTGCCGGGCGGCGGGCCGGGCGGCGCACCGACGCCGGTGGCCCACGTACGGCCGGCGATGGTGTTGACTTGTCCGGTGGCGACGGCCAGAACGACACGACACGACGCGGCGACCGGGCATTCCCGGCGGAAGATGCTGCGCGCCGGGGCCCTCCTGGCGTTTGGCGGGGCGGCGGCGCCGCTGACCGGCTGCGGTCTCCTCGACCGCGACGACGACCCCACCCCGGGGCCCGACCCGCTCACGCCGCTGCTCGACGAGGCGCTCCGACTCGCCGCCGGGCACCGCGACGCCGCCGCCGCGCATCCCACGCTCGCCGGCCTGCTCGCCCCGATCGCCGAGGCGCACCGCGCACACGCCGCCGAACTCGCCCGGCTCGTCGGCGTACCGCTGCCCTCGACGTCCGCCACGGCGGGGCCCGCCGCGCCCGGCGACCGGGCGGCGGCCCGGGCCGCGCTGCGCGAGGGCGAACGCGCCGGCCGGGAGACGGCGACCAG